>JBDSJK010000104.1:0-17491 GCA_039917535.1 Burkholderiales bacterium | reverse complement strand
GTGGCCGCGAAACCGCTCCAGATAATGCAGCGGTTGGCCCCCGTCGCCAAAATAATTTTCGCTGTGAACTTCGAACCAGCCAATCGGCGGTAGGGTTTCCAGCAGTTCGCGATAATGCTGGGTGCGCAGCCCGATGCCCACTGTTGCGGGGATCGGGCTGGCGGGGCGCGCGGTGTTCACCCTAGCTCGCTGGCGCGCACAACATGATTATTACTTCTCCATTTCTTTCTTTGCATCATCGGCCTTCATCGCCGTGAGCTTGCCGCCCATCTGCTCGCAGGTGCCTTTGCCAACGTATTTCCACTCTTCGGGCATATTGTCCGCGGTGGCATTGCCATTGCAACTGTGTTTCGCCGTGCCACAGTCATTTTGGCCTTTCTTTGCAACGCCAAAGCATTTTTCTTTGCCTTCGGCGGCGACGGCTTGCGTCGCGATGATGCTGGAAACGGCGATCAAGCTAGCGATAGCGGAATGAATCAAAAGTGTCGATTTTTTCATGGAGATTCCTTCAAACAAGAAGTTAAATAATGCCAAGTCTCTGGCGGGACAACTAAGTTTTGCTGCTTTTTCCATCAAACGCAACCCGTACTGGCGCGTCGCGCGGTACACAAAACGCAATTCATCACAACGTCTGCGGCAGGTTTCACAACGCCGCAAATGCTGTTTGAGTTGACCGATTTCCTCGGGCGAAAGTTCCACGTCCAATGCTTTGGATTGCAGGCGCGAGGCTTCCAGGCATGCCTCGACCGGCGCGTCTAAATTCCAATTCTGCCGTGTTAAACCAGTGCTCGCCAAGATATTGTCTCATGCCCATGCGGGCGCGGTGTAGGATGACCCAGCAATTCGTCTCGGTGATCTTGAGTTCCTTACAAATCTCCTCGGTGCTATAACCGAGCACGTCGCGCATCACAAAAACCTGCTGGGTTTTAGTGGGCAAAGTGGTCAGCCCAGACTCAAACACAGCCCAAAATTCCTTCTCCTCAAAGACGGCATCAGGATGTTCGTAAAGGGGAATCGTCGGCGCCAGCCGATTATTGTCGTCCAGTTCCACTCCGTCGTCGCCCTCCTCACCCCGACCATCAAATAGGCTTGATAGCGTAGGCTCGCGATGTTGCTGACGGATGAGGTCGATGATCTTAAATTTCAAGATCGCCGTCAGCCAGGTCTTTAGCGATGACTTTCCAGCAAAACTCGTGCGGCTCTCGAGGGCGGCGACAAAAGTATCTTGTACCGCTTCGCGGGCAAGATTGTCATCGCGTAACTTCATCAATGCGAAGCGAAACAGGTAACCGGCATGCGGTTCCAAATCCTGGATTTCAAACAAAGCGTTGCTGTGCATCAGGTTCTCCACGCGATATGCTGACCCACCATGGCCTCAGCGGTTTTAAGAGCAGCTTCGTTGTCCGCGACGATGGCGTAGCTGCCACGCCCCGCGGGCATCAGCGCCGTAATCAAGCCTTTGTATTCGCCATCGACGCGCCACAGTACCCGCTGGTTGGGCATGGTGATGAGCGTCACTTTGCCGCGGGGCGTGACCCAAACCATATGTTTGCCGACTCCGCCCGGCACGGGACAATCGTGCAGGTAAACGACCGCATTGGCAAAATCCTGTTTGAGGCTTCCGCCAGAATTGGCAAGCGCCAAGACCAACTCCTTCTTACTGACTACCTGTAGCGCCGTCAGTGCGCCGGGCTCGCCCATTACATGATCGACGGAAGCGTTGAGCAGCCGCAAATCGGGCGCGAAATGGCGGTATGCGATGCCGCCCACTAGCGAGGCGATCAGCAGAAAGCTCGCGGCGATCGCCATGACTCGGTTGCGCCGTCCGCCCTTGAGCTTTTGATTGAGTACGATGCGTTCTGCCAAGGTCGGATCGACCGGAATTCTTACGGCTGATTCGAGCTTGCCTTCAAAAGCATTCATGCTTCGGGCAAATTCGGCGCAGTGTGGACATTCCAGCGCATGGGCCCGGGCATCGCTCGGCATCTGGCGCGGAGCCGCTAATTGGTTGCGGCGAAATTGTAGGCAGTTCATAACTTGTTCGCTCTGGGTTGTGATTCCGGTTCCAACATTTTTCGTAATGCTTGTCGGGCTCGGGTCAGCCGCTGCATGACATTGGCTTCGCTAAGATTCACCATTTGGGCAATCTCCGCGCAACTAAATCCACCCAGCACTTGCAACAGCAACGGCTCGCGAAAATTTTCCGGCAGCTTCCACAGTGCGTCGCGCATTTCCAACTCACCGAGTAGATTCGTTGATGATGCGACCATCAGGTCGTCCAACTCTTCGTCGGTAATCTCGACGCGCTTCTTCTCAAACATTCGTGCGTATTCGTGATGCAATATGGTGAGTAGCCAACCTTTAGCCGATTTTTCGTCGCGCACGTTTTTCCAATTGGCCCAGGCACGGGCAAACGTTTCCTGCACCAGATCTTCGGCTGTGCTTCGATCACGGCACAACCAGTAGGCAAAGCGAAACAGATCGCCGGAATGGGCGTGGACCATCGATTCAAAACTGCCTCGGTTATTCTGAAAAAACATTGCGGCCATTTCACTCAGTTATCGGATAAGACCGGTAAATCCCACCAAAGCTGACAAGCGCTAATAAATATTTTTACCTGCGCACCTAACGTGCTTTACGTGCGCACGCTGAGTTTGGATGCAACTCGTCACCAATCCATCACAAATGAAAAAATTTTCATCTGGCCCTTGAAAGGAATTCGGCCCAGCCCTATGTACTGAACATGGCGATAAAACGCCGCCTCATTAAACTGGAAAGGATTGATTATTATGAGTAACGTAATGCGTTGGGACGTATTGGACGATCAGTTTGACAACCTCGTGCGGAACCTGTTCCGCCCGGTTTCAGTGACCACGCGCGATGTTGTGCTGCCGATCAAAATGGATGTCAGCGAAAGCGATAGTGCTTACCAAATACACGCCGAAATCCCTGGCGTTAGCAAGGAAGATATTAAGATTGAGATCGAGGGCAACCAAGTCTCCATCAGCTCGGAAACCAAGAGTGAAAAAGACGTCAAGGAAGGCGAACGCGTGCTGCGTTCTGAACGTTATTATGGCAAGGTATCGCGTAGCTTCACGCTGGCACAGGAAGTGGAAGAAAACACCGCATCCGCGAAATACGAAAACGGTGTGCTGGAACTAACGTTGCCGAAAAAAGCGACCAGCAAGGCAAAACTGCTGGCCGTGAACTAAAGTTAAATCACAGTGCAGTAAAGTAAAAGCGGTCAGCGCAACAGCCTGGCCGCTTTTTTTTATTTTATCGCCCTGTCAGCCAATATTGCCGATGTTCTCCAGAAAAGCGCGGATTTAGCCTGCGTGAACGCAATGTGGACTGCTCTGGAAAAGGCCTCCTTAACCTATCGTCCTCGCAAAAATCCAACACTCCATTCGGTATCCGCCATTCATTCTCGCTCTGGTGTGACTTCATAATTAAGAAACTGTAAAAGTTATTCGATTAGTGCACTTCACAGTGCGTCGACGTTTTCTATTGTCAGTCAGAGTTAAAAAGAATGAGGGTTTCCTATTACGCTATGTCCAATATAGCGAAAGTCCTAGCATTGCTCGCCCTACTGCTTTTGTCAGGGATCAGTTTCAATGCCGCCCCATCGCCATCCGTACTGAGTGAAACGAGCCCCGTTGATTTATTGGATAACGGCGCGCTCTTCCTGGCCGGAGATGAGGCATTTCCAGCCGGAGCACAAGATTTGCTCAGTTGGTTAGCGCTACGAAAGCCCGCATCACGAATCAGCCTGTTCGGCGGTAGTTACTGGCTTTATGCAGAGACGCGCACGTCATCGGCCATTACCGCTTGGGTTCTCGATCCGAATAACACCGTCATAGAGAACATAGAAGCGCGAATCTATGGGCCCGCCGGCGACGTGCAGCAGCGGGTAACGGGTTACCGTGGCGACCATTCCTACATGTTGCACTACGGCAAAGCGATTCACCTCAATCCCAACAGCGATTATCGAGTTCTGATCAAGTTTTCCAGCCCGTATTTTGCGTCCATTCCGCGCTTTGAAGTGATGCCGGAACACGATTACCTGCGGAAAGTGGTTGGCGAGAATGTGCTGATCCTCGCTTGCCTCGGCGCGGTGATGTCGCTTGCATTGTTCAATTTAATGTTGTTCGTCTCAGCCGGGGACAAGAGCCAGTTCTACTACGCCCTTTATCTGATTATCTATTGCATCGCTTGGGCCTTCGTTTTTCATATCCCGTCGGAATTGTTCGGGTGGCGAAACTTGCGCGTTCATTACATTCCGTTTTTCTTGTTACCGGTTTTTAGCGGACTTTTTTGCATTGACTTCTTGAAGCTTAGGGAACGCTTTCCGCTGCTGGCAAAGCTGTGTTACGCCACCATCGCTCTATCATTGCTGCTGTTGCCGAGTAGCTTTCTGGCGCTGCCCTATGCCCATACCCTCGCCACGATTGTGATTGGTTTCTGGTTACCACTGGCGATCACCTGCGGAATCATGAGTTGGCGCAGCGGCTTTCGACCCGCTCGTTTTTTCACTATTGCATTTATCGCATTGCTTGTCCCGGGATTTTTTATCATTCCCGCTAACATTGGCCTAATGCCCGACATCGTCGAAAACTCGGAACTGCTCGCCCTGGTCGGTGGCACGATAGACGCCGTGCTGCTAGCTTTTGCCCTTGCGGATAAGATAAAACTCTTAGGGCAAGAAAAGGACATCTACCTCGGTCAATTGAATCACGCGTTGCGCTTGGCACGCACCGATTCAATGACCGGCATAGGCAATCGCCATGCATTCGATCAGATGTTCGAGCAGGAACAAAAGTTATCGTTTATGTCTGATTCCGCCGAGCAACCCATGCTCATCCTGGTGGATCTAGACGGGCTAAAGATGATTAATGACAAGCACGGCCACACCCGGGGCGATGACCTTCTGCGCACATTTGCGACGGCGTTGCAAAGGCTGGAGGGGGACGGCATCAGCTGCTACCGACTCGGTGGCGACGAATTTGCCATTTGCGCCCTGAAGCATGATGAAGCCAAGCTACGTGAAAAATTGGAGGCCATTGAGCGGTCTCTCGCAGCAGGGGGTTTTCCCGAATCCGGCGTGAGCTTCGGCGTTGCCTACGCCAACGAGACCCATTCCCCCGCCGACTGGTTCAATTCAGCGGACAGTCGCATGTATGAGCACAAAGCGCTGAAAAAGAGCGGACGCCACAGCATTGTGATGCCCTTCTAAGAAACTCTGGCTAGACGTCCTTTTCACCCTTAATCACCGCCGGATGACCGCTAATCGCTCGCGACGCTTGCATGCCCGCCATAGTCGCCGCCTCTACGCAGCCCGCGTTCAAGCCTGTCTTGATCCAATCGCCCGTTAAGTAAAGATTATTAAAACCCGAACCGTCGCTGGTCAGCCGGTATTGGCTGCTATTCACGGCCGACAGCACATAACGTTCCGATGGGTCGATATTGGCGCGCCAGTATTGGCTGTCGAAACGCTGCGGCCCGGATTTATCGTCGGGATCGACCACCCACGACCAGTTGAATGAACTCGCTGTCGCCGCATTGGGCCACAGCCAATGGATGCTCTGCTGCAATTGATTCAGCGCATTTTGCTTCACCTTAGCTGCGCTACGTTCCGGAAAGCTATAATCACTCGGCGGCGGAAAATCGGCAAGCGGCATGGCGCTACAGAAATACGACACATTTTTCGCCACTTGACCGGCGGGCCAATCTTCGCGACAGAGTAGTTGATCCATAGGCGACCAGGTGTCTAAAGGCTCGGTAAACCCGCTCAGTACGGGTTCCTGACCGTCGTCCGGCCAGTTGCACCAACCTAGCTGCTTGATGCCTTTGTTGAGCCAAACTTGATAGGCTTCGGTGACGACGGCTTTCACTTTTTCCGTCGTGGTTTTTAGTGCCGGACTGCGTTCGAGTAACTTGGGGCAAAGACTGGGAATAGAACCGACAGAAATGCCGAACACCACTTTATCGAAATCGACACCGCACTTGAGTGTGACCGTCGGGAGCGGTCCACCAAATTGTTTTTGATACAGCGCCGGCCAATTGCTCCAGTGAGATTCCAAGTTCACGTCGTTGGCCTGCAACAGCTTGGCTTGCTCCGGAACAATCTGTGCATAGTTCGGCTCGCTCGGCCAGCAAGCGAGCCCCTTCACCATTACGAGCGGATCATAGTTCTCATTAGCATTGGTGAGCGCGGCCTGGTGGGTGATGCGAATTTCACCGACGGCCTCGCCATTGGGGACCAACTCCTCCACCTTGTGGAAGAATTTGAATTTCACACCACGCTGTTTCAGCACCTGATAAAGCGGCGTGAATACCGTATCGCCCATGCCGGCTTGCATCTTCCACATCATGCCGCCGTGGTAGCAAAACGCCACCTTCATCATGCCGCGCAACATGGTGCCCGCCTCGATGTTGGGCTTGTTGATGTCGCCATTTTCGTAGGCAAATACCAAGTCGTAGAAGCCGCGCACCGGGGCCGAGTAGACCGTATATTCCTTGTTCGCGCCGTGTTTGATCAGCCAAGCGTAGAAGTCGATATTGTTGATGACATCGAAGCCGTTTTTTAATACCCCATCGGCAAACATGCCCACCATGGACGTAATACCCAAATCCACCATGATGTACAACCGGCGCAACTTGTCATCGGCGTCCAATTCGTCGCTTAATTCCTTTTCCATCCATTGCTTGATATCGCGCAGCGCGGTGAGAACAATCGCGTGCCGCGACGTGTCGTGCTCCGAAATGATATCCGGCAGGCTTTCCGCCAGCGTCAACAATCCCTTGGCGACCTCGACAACATCGGCGGCAAAGTGGCTGACATCCCGTTCAACCGCGTGTACCAGGCCGCGCAGCCCACCTTCGTGTCTGCCCGGCTGCGACGCTGCAGCGCTTGCTTGCACACGATGCTCGTGCAACTCGCCGGCTAGCTTTTTGATCCACGCCAGCAACGAGCTGGCGATCTGCCAGAGGGTCAACTGTTCGCTGCCGAGGCCAGGCATGCCCGGCTTCAACGGCGTATCGATGGGCCAAATTTTCCATTGTTCATTGAAGTATTCCGTCAGCGCAATAAAATGCTGCGGCTTAAAGGCGTCCTGCCAAGTTTGTAGCGGCGCGCCGGGCGGCCGTTGCAATAAGCCATAGGCTTTTTGCATCACGGCGAAGGCGTTATCGTAAAAACCAAACCAGATGTGCAGTCCGTGTTCTTCGATGCGCTGGCCGTATTGGGCGTTGCGCCCGCTTGCGCCCTTGCCACCCAGCCGCCAACCCATTTGATACAGCGTGATGTCGTAATTATTTTGCCAGCCGGGTTGATCGGTGAGATAAAACGCAGCGGTCATGGTACTTACACCGCCGCCGAGTATGGCGATCTTCTCAGGCTGAATTTGCGAGTTATTAATTAACTCCACGCCCTCGGTCACGGTGAAATCAAAATTGACATTGAACGGCAAAATCGCAGGCTGCGCGCCGAGCGCAAAGCCCAAAGTTTCATTGAGCGGAAAGCTGGCGAATTCATATAGGGTACATTGATACTCGTAACCCAATAGGCGCACGCTTTTGATGCTATCCACCCGCGCCGGTGCCACGACGATGGCCTGATAAACCGCTTTGATGCCGCTGCTGTCGGGAAATTGTTTGAGAAATATTTGCTGCACTTCGGGATGAAATAACAATTTGATGAAGCCCGGCAACGCGGTCACGTCGAGATCGAGAAAGTCCGGTTCCGATTTCAGAATGGCAAGGCCTTCTTGCATTAATTCCAAAAAATTACTCAACGGGCGATGGGGCTTGTTCTTACTCGTCGCGACCACTTCCAGCAACGGATGTATGGCAAGTTCCGTCTGCTCGGAAAACGGTTGAAAGCCCTTTGCCGCCAACGTGAACTTATCCGGATCGGCACCCGTGGCGGGCATCGTGTATAAGCATTCATACTTCGGATAACCGTACAGCTCGCGCCCGTTGATGAGCGCCATACAGTCGTCCACCCAAATGTGAAACGGGTAGGAATAAATAGCCTTGAGCACAGGCACGCCATTCTGCTGTTCCATTGCACCGACCATGATCCACGTGACGATGTCGGTCTCTTTGCCCCAGCCTCTGGTGCGGTCTACAGGAATGGTCGAACTGGCATGATTGACGCAGGTGAACGTCAGCATGACGTAAGGCGAAAGGACTTTGAATTGCATGCGTACTGCGGCGACCTGGTTCAATGTAGTGTCTACGCTGTGTTGCAATTTGCCAAGATCGCCCTTCACGAAAAAACCAAACATCTCGGAATTTTTTAGTTGCAGCGGCGAGTGCATCAGGACACTACCGCCCTGATAGATGTAATTGGGTCTGTCAGCCATGATCGTCAAGGTCTCCCGGTGGATACGTTTAAAGTTTGATACCGCGAACTGGAAAGGAAAAACTAACCCACTTTGATCCACTCGTCGGCTTCGGTTCGTCCAACGTAATGGTCGAGCCTCAGTCAAGGGACTGGACTCACTGCGAGCTTTTGCTAATCTACCACGCCACGAGGCTCATGGATACTGGCTCGCGGCAAGACATGACCTGGGAGCCGCACTGCCACTTCATTACCGGCCAGTGATGTCGCGGATACGCCACGAGCGCACAACCGGCAACGTAAACGAATATGCGGCGTTTTGCCGCGCGTTAGGTGCTAGAATAAATGCGCTTTAAGAGCGTCGCGAAGCAGTTGGGCTTGTCCATCATCTACTCTTTCTTGGAGGTAATCGCATATGAGCCACATCACCACAATTTCCACCATCGTAGGGGCTTTGGCGGTTGTTTGCACGATATTCTCCGCACCGGCCATGGCCGGGCAAACCATCACCATCCCCAAAAAGGGTTCCCACTGCGTCGATGATCCCAATTGCCACAATCGTTGGCATCACGACATCAAGCCGGTGGCGACCGCTAAACAGGGCGACACGCTCATATACGGCACGCGCGACGCGTTCGACGATGGCCTCACTCGCCAGTCGACGGTGAAGGACGTCTCCGGGCTGAATCTTAATCTCGTTCATCCCATCACCGGGCCGGTGTTTGTCGAAGGCGCGGAAGCCGGCGACGTGCTCGCCGTGGAATTACTCGACGTCAATCCCGATCCCTTCGGTTACACGATCATCGTGCCGGGTTTCGGATTCCTCAGAGATCTTTTCACCGAGCCCTACTTAGTCCGCTGGGACTTGACCCGCAACGGCGCCACGTCGCCGGACTTGCCCGGCGTGAAAATCAAGCTCAACGGCTTCCTCGGTACCGTTGGCGTGGCCCCGGGCCCCGACCAAGAAGTGGCTTGGAAGAAACGCGAAGGCGATCTGGCTGCTGCCGGTGGTTTCGTGCTACCGCCGGAACCGAAAGAAGCATTGCCCGCCGCCGTGTGTGGTGAAAACGGCAGCGCGAAAGACCTTTGCTTACGCACCATCCCGCCGCGCGAAAATGGCGGCAATATGGATATCAAGCAAATGCAAGTCGGCACGACGATGCTGTTTCCCTGTTACGTAAAGGGTTGCCTGTTGTCGATCGGCGACGTGCATTTCGCACAAGGTGACGGCGAAGTGTCCGGTACCGCCATTGAAATGGGTGCTACGGTAAAGGTTAAAGTAACGGTGCGTAAAGGCCTTGGGTCCCAGGTCAACACCGTGCACTACGAAGGCGGCGAGCAGTTGCATCGCATTACGCCCAACAAGTTCTACGCCACCGTTGGTTATCCCCTCAAGCCGGCTGGCGTGATCCCGCCGACCCATAAGTATCTGGACGGCACAAAGCTGGCGGGTTTGACCAACTTGTCCGAGGATATTTCCTTGGCGGCCCGCGATGCGCTGATTCACATGATCGATTGGCTGGTCGCCAACAAAGGCCTGTCGCGGAACCAGGCCTATTGCTTGGCCAGCGTGGCGGTTGATCTGCGCATCGGCAACGTGGTGGACGTACCCAACTTTGCTGTCTCCGCACTTCTCGACCTTGGCGTTTTCACTAAGTAAGTTCTCTAAGCGCCGCGCCGCTTTCTCTCTATAGTCCAAGCATGAATCGTCGTTCTTTATTGTTTGCAAGCGCGGGGGGCGCGTGGCTATTGCTCACCGGCCATTCGCCCTATCGTCGATTCCAAATTTATCGCAAAACGCGGTTGATTGTGATGGCGGCAAACGAGGATAAGCGCGCCGCCATAATCGCCGACGGGCTGGCGGAGTTTTTCGCCAAGGCTTGGACAGAGAGTCAATCCATTTCCGGCCGCGCCCAAACGGCACCGGATCTCGTTCAATTGCTAGTGACCAATCAACTCGAAGTAGGTGTGTTGTCCAAGAAAGAAGCGCGCGCGGCCAGGGAAGGCAAGAATCGCTTTTCTCGGTCAGGCCCGCAGGCACTGTGCGTATTGGCAATATTCGGCGACCACGTGTTGATCACCCGGGAAGATCTGCTGGAACCCATTGCGGTAAAAATTTTGGAGCCGATGACCAAGCAATGGCAACTCGTGAAGGCCGAAGTGTCGCAATCCGCGCGAGGGCCGTTTGCGGGCGAGGCAACCGGGCTGCCGCTACACCGCGTGGCGGTCGGCTTTGCCAAGAAAAGCTAATCTCCTAAAGCGCTAGTCTGGAAAAAGCCCGTAAAAAAAGCCGACCCGAAGGTCGGCTTTTTTACTAGCAGCAGCTAGATTACTTCTTTTCTTCGCCCTTAACGGGTTCTTTGGCGGCGTCGGCAGGGGAGCTTACCGCGCCAGCAGCAGCATCCTTGGCTGCGCCCGCAGCAGCTGCAGCCGCGTCCTTAGCTGCACCAGCAGCATCTTTCGCAGCGTCAACTGCGCCAGCGGCCGCGTCTTTGGCCACACCAGCGGCGTCCTTAGCTACGCCAGCAGCATCTTTCGCAACGTCAGCAGCACCAGCGGCAGCATCCTTAGCTGGTTCCGCAGGAGCGGGCGCTTGAACGGCAGGCGGTGCGGGGGGCGCTGCGGGGGTTTCTGTCTTACTGCAACCGGCCAGGGCAACTGCCAGCAAAGCAGCGAGTAGTAGGGAATGTTTCATATCGATCCTTAACAAGTTAACAAAAAAGTGAATGAGGCCAGTGCTATCAAGACAACTGTCCGACCTCAGAATTCTACTCAGGACTGGGTTGAAATACCAGTTTAGCCTTGTATTCTATCAGTAATTTCCCTGAATTTGTAAAAACGCAACAACTCTGGCGCGAACATATTCTAACAGGTTGCTGCAAAACGTAACAAGCGCGGTCAGAATGGCTCGAGGAGCGCAGATGTACGAGCAGTACATCGAGCACCGCAGAACCAGTCTGGCCGCGCGCAGTACTTTTTCAGCAAGCGGCTAAAGCCCGAGGACTGTCGCGCCGACGGCAGGCTCGCTATAGGTCAGGATTTCTTCAAAACGACGTTGCAGCTCACTCGAGCCGGATTCATCGTATAGCGCCAGTTCCGCACCTGGCTGATCACTGTGAAAGCGATGGAAATAATGCAGACCGTTGACGACCATAAAGGCGTCCGAAACCCGTTGTGCTTCCGGCAATGTGCGACTGATACTCACCGCGTGTGGGAACTGGCGGAGTAAAATTATCATGCGTGTGCAGTCTCTTTCCAGATATTCGCTGCGATGCACGACGATCTGGATATGGTTGCGTCGACTTGCCAGTAAAAATACTTTCAGCCGATTAAATCGCTCGGCAGAATTGAAGCCATAATCGGCCAGATCGCGATCAAAAATTGCGATGCGTCCCGTTGCATTGACGACTAATTCGTCAATCGCTTGCGTCATAGCGGAAAACCCGCTGATCGCCTTTGTTGTCGTTTGTTCCTCTGTTTCTGTACCCATCTCATGCGTCCAAGTTACCTAGTCGAATATAGCCATCGCGGTACCAGGTATAGAGTTGCTTGACCGCAAGGTCGCTGATCTGCGCTTCAAGTTTGATCATCCAACAGTGGGCAAGTTCACGCAACACATCCGATGATGTCGATTCCAGCGGCACACACTCACCGTTGATAAATAACCAGGGCGCCCGCAGCAACATGCGGCTCTTGCGATCCAGCATCACGCCGTGTTTCTTGCATTGTTGGCGAAACTGGGCGAGAGTCAGGGCCGCTTTTGGTGGATCAAAGTAGACATGGGCTTTGGGTTCCGTGAGATATTTCCCGAGGAAGCGTGCGTAGTCCGCTTCTTTCCAGGAAAGCTTATTAATCAACGCCGCGACTTTGCCCACCATGTCCTTGGAGATCGTTGCTGGGCTTGATTGTGGGGTCAGGTCAGGATCGCTATAGATGCCGTCAAGCGTCAGTTCGTCTTGAACATGATTCAAAAATTGTTGCAGGATTTCTTGGTTAGACGGCGCGCGAAAACCAATCGAATAGGTCGTACACGCCGTGACCGCAACGCCATCGTGGGCGTAACCCGGCGGTAGATAAAGCATATCGCCCGGCTGTAATAGCCATTCTTGCTCGGCACGAAAATCACGCAGAATTTTCAGTGGCAAATTCGGCACGAGCGACAAATCCTCTTGTGCGGAAATACGCCAGCGCCGTTCGCCTTCGCCTTGCAAGAGGAACACGTCATAGGAATCAAAATGCGGACCCGCGCCGCCACCGGGCGTGGCGTAGCTAACCATCAAATCATCGAGCCGTGCGTAGGGAATAAAGTTAAAACGACGCAGCAACGCCATGCCCCCGTCAACGAAATGATTCACGTCCTGCACCAGTACTGTCCAATTGGATTTCGGTAATTGCTTGAAGTGGCGCTTCGCAAACGGCCCCTGCTCCATCCGCCACTTGGTACCAGTGCGCATGATGAGCCGCGATTGCGCGTCTTCGTTGCCGGCGAGCGCCATGATTTCCGCGGTACTCAATACACCTTTAAAGCCAGGAATCGCCTGGCGGATCAGCAGTGGTTTTTTTTGCCAATGGTCGCGCAAAAATTGACGCGGCGTGAGTCCACCCAGTAAGCTAAGTTTCATTCCGGCATTGTAATTCCTTCTAAATCAAAAATTACTTTATCGGCCTCGCCATGCATGTGCGCTGTCTGCGGCTCGCCTTTGCGTCTTTTTTGATCTAGCAATGGAATAAGTGAGTCAGCGTCGCTGTGAGCAATTTGTAAATGGGGTAAAATCGGGTCACTATTATTTTCGGTGCGAACGAATGCTTAAGGTAGGCGATGTTGCCCCGGATTTTGATTTGCCCGACGCCGGCATGGAAATGGTCAGTTTGGCGGATTTGCGCGGTAAGCAATGTGTGATCCTGTATTTTTATCCGAAGGACAATACACCCGGCTGTACCTTGCAGGCAATCGAGTTCAGTGATTTGGAAGAGCAATTCACTCGCCATGATGCCGTGGTGTTTGGAATTTCCCGCGATGATTGCATCAGTCACGCGGCGTTTCGAGATAAGCAGGGACTTACGGTTCAATTGCTCTCCGATGAGGAGGGTGAGGTGTGTCAGAGCTACGGTGTGCTACAAGAGCGCGAAAAGGATGGCGTTAAGAAAGTTTGCTTGGTGCGGTCCACGGTGCTGATTGATCGCAGGGGTGTGGTACGACATATCCTGCGCGATGTGCTGCCTAAGGGCCACGCGCAAGAAGTTTTAAAACTCGTGAAAGAGATGAATCGATGAGAATCGAAAAAGATTCTGTAGTAACGTTAGCCTATGTCCTCACCGACGTGGACGGTAAGGTGCTCGAAAAAAGCGAGCCTGCCGTAAGCTATATCCATGGCGGCTATGACGGCATTTTCCCCCTTGTGGAAGAGGCGTTGCACGGCAAGAACGTCGGTGAAGAATGTTCGGTGCACTTAGTGCCCGACGACGCATTCGGTGAATACGATGAAGAACTTGTGCATCTTGAACCTAAAAATATGTTCCCGCCTGACGTCAAAGTCGGTATGCAGTTCGAGGGCGCGCCCGAAGGCGGTGACGAAGATGACTTTCTTCTTTACACTGTTACAGACATTGCCGACGGCAAAGTCGTGGTCGACGGTAACCATCCGCTCGCCGGCAAAATCTTGGATTTCAAATGCACGGTCTTGGAAGTGCGCCAGGCCAGTAAGGAAGAATTACAGCATGGCCATGTGCACGGCGAACACGGACATCACCACTGAGTAAAACGCTCTCTAGCGATGCTCCTTCCCCTTCAAGGGGAAAGCTAGGATGGGGATGGGAGCACACATTTTGGCGTTGATTCAACCTCTCGACCCATCCCCACCTCAATATCCATGCGATCCGTAGCCATGCCCTTACAGTTTTTCTTTCAGTCTAAAGATCAACTCCAGCGCTGCTTTAGGTGTCAGGTCGTTTGCGTCGACGTCGCGGAGTTGTTCCAATATCGGGTCTAGTTTCTTTTCTTCGTACTTTGCCTGTGCAAACAAATCTGGCTGCCCACCGCGCAACACGGCCTGATCTTCGAGTTGCTGTAAACGCTGCCTGGCCTGACGAATGACCGCATTGGGCACGCCCGCCAGCTGGGCAACCTGCACGCCATAGCTTTGACTCGCCGGACCTTCTTTTACGCTGTGCAAAAAGACAATCTGGTTTTGATGCTCGACCACATCAAGATGTACATTGGCAACTTGTTTTATTTCCTGCGCGAGACGCGTCAACTCGAAATAATGAGTCGCGAATAAAGTCAGCGCCTGATTTTTCTCCGCAAGATGTTTTGCGATGGCCCAAGCTAGCGCCAGGCCGTCAAACGTGGAGGTGCCACGACCAATTTCATCGAGTAACACTAAACTATTCGGCGTCGCGTTGTGCAGAATGTTCGCCGCTTCCGTCATTTCCACCATGAATGTGGAGCGGCCGCCGGCGAGATCGTCGGCGGAGCCGATGCGCGTGAAGATGCGGTCGACCGGCCCCAGTCGCGCGCTGTCCGCGGGGACGTAGCTGCCGCAGCATGCGAGCAACGCGATGAGCGCCGTCTGGCGCATATAAGTGGATTTGCCGCCCATGTTGGGCCCGGTGATCAGCAGCATTTGCCGCGCCGCCGAAAGCGAGGTGTCGTTGCCGATGAAGTGAGCGATGGTTTTTTCCACCACCGGATGGCGTCCCGCAAGTATGTCGATACCTCGCTCATTCACTAACTGCGGCGCGACGTAATCGAGCGCAATGGCGCGTTCAGCCAACGTACACAGCACATCAAGCTCTGCAATGGCGCCGGCGAAGGCTTGCAACATCGCGATGTGCGGCTGCAATTGTTGCAGCAATTCATCGTACAAAAATTTCTCGCGAGCAAGCGCGCGTTCATTCGCCGACAGCGCTTTGTCCTCGAAGGCTTTCAATTCCGGCGTGATGTAGCGCTCGACATTCTTGAGCGTCTGGCGGCGGCGATAATCCAGCGGCACTTTGTCCGTGTTCGCCTGGCTGACCTCGATATAAAAACCATGGACGCGGTTGTATTCGACTTTGAGATTAGCAATCCCGGTGCGAGCGCGCTCTCGGGTTTCCAAATCGAGTAGAAATTTTCCACTATCGGTTTGCAATGCGCGCAGTTCGTCCAACGCCGCATCGTAACCATCGCGGATCACGCCGCCTTCACGCAACACCGCGCTTGGCTCATCTTGCAGCGCGCGTGTTAGCAATGCGGCGATGCTCGGATCAATGCGCAGCGCAATGCTAAGTTCGGTGATGCGCGGACTATCCAATCCCGCCAGGATCCGTGCCAATATTGGCTCTGCAAGTAATGTATCGCGTAGGCCCGAGAGGTCGCGAGGTCGCGCCGTGACAATCGCGATACGCGCGGTGATGCGCTCGACATCAACGCTCTGCGTCAACATTTCGCGCAAGCCATCGTAACCATGTCGACCCGGTTCGCCGATCAAAGTCTGTATCGCATGATGACGCTGGCGTAATACGCGAACATCGCGCAACGGATGATGCAGCCAGTGGCGCAACTTGCGGCTGCCCATGCTGGTGCTGGCCGTGTCCAGCAACGACAGCAAAGTCGGCGCCGGTTCGCCCCGCAACGTCTCGCTGATTTCCAAATTGCGCCGCGTGGCCGCATCCATAATCACGTATTCGCTTTCGCGCTCCACGACCAAACCTTGCACGTGCGGGAGCGCTACGCGCTGGGTATGCTTCACGTAGCCGAGCAACGCGCCGGCTGCGGCAATAGCGGCCATTAATGCTTCGCAACCAAAGCCCGCGAGATCGCGCGTTTTAAATTGTTGCGTCAAGGTTTTGTGCGCGCTGCCGAAATCGAAGTGCCAATCGGCCAGCGTCTTCATGGCAATTTTGTTGTGACTGGGTATGAGTTGCGCGTGACTTTCCGCAATCACAATCTCAGCGGGTTTAATGCGCTCCAACTCCGAAGTGAGCTGCGCGACATCCATTTCTCGCACGCGGAAATCGCCGTTCGCAAGATTGAGCCAAGCGAGGCCCAGTGTTTTTTGCTGGACGGAAATCGACAGCAACACACTGTCGCTTTTTTCATCCAGCAGCGCCGCGTCCGTCAGCGTGCCCGGCGTGACGATGCGCATTACCTTGCGTTCGACAGGCCCCTTGCTCGTCGCCGGATCGCCGACCTGCTCACAAATTGCCACCGACACGCCCAGCTTCACCAGCTTAGCCAAGTAATTTTCCGCGGCGTGATACGGCACACCGGCCATCTTGATCGGCGCGCCGGCCGATGCGCCGCGCTGCGTCAGCGTGATGTCGAGCAATTTCGCCGCGCGCTCTGCGTCGCCGAAAAACAATTCGTAAAAATCCCCCATGCGATAAAAAAGCAGCATGTCCGGATACTCGGCCTTGATCGCCAGGTATTGCTGCATCATTGGGGTGTGCTTAGATAAGTCTATATTATTCATCAATATCAATAGCTTATCAAATTAAATTGCAATTATTGGGGCAAAATTGGGGCAATTTGCACGGGTTTTTTCATACCCTGCCAGATGCGCCCCAGCTCTCTGGGGGACTCTGAATCTATCCAGCGGCCATAGACTTTCACGAGCATCGAGTAATCGCTATGACCCATTTGGTTGGCGATGAAGGCGAGGTTACCGCGTGCGGTGAGGTTCCAGCAGGCGTAAGTGTGGCGGGTCTGATAAGGCGGTCGATGCCGTACCTCCGCGCGCCGAGTCAGGTTGCTCCATTTCGTGTTCCATGCGCTCGGCACGTGCCACGCATTCCCGTTGGTCTTGCGTGCCTGCGTCTTCGGAGACAACAGCAAGCGAGCGCGATCAATGCGCGACTCATGACGATTCAACCAAACCCCCAAGTCCATCGCATCGCGCGTCAATGCATCTTCGATCAGTACCTTGAGTGCAGCTTGAGCCGGCGGAAATAGCAGGATGGTTCGTTCCTTGTTCGTCTTCGGAATCTTGAAGGTGAGCGACTGCGTGACCGAGCGCCGCACCGTCAGCTTGCTCAAGTCGGTGGCAATGTCCTCCACAGTGAGCCCGCACAACTCACCCGGCCGCAGGCCCGTATAGAACGCGAGTGTCACCGAAGCTGCGTCCACTGGGTGCAAGCAACCCTTCGTGACCAACGCGTTGTACTCCT
>JBDSJK010000103.1:0-5404 GCA_039917535.1 Burkholderiales bacterium | reverse complement strand
TGGAACCAGTAGCGGCGGCGGCACGAACGCTCAATCCTTGACAGCAGGCGGGGAAGTCACCGATGCCAGGACCCTTGCCGTCATTTCTGGCGCCCTGGTGGACATACCGTTGCAGACGAGTAACCCGAATGGGAATACCGGTACAGATGGTAAATATTCCCTTACGCTGCCCAATAGTGGTTTGCCGCAATTTCTTGTGGGAACGGTAAATAAGACCGACTACTTGCCCGGCACAGTGTTCTTCAAATATGCCAACGGGCAGCTCCAGCCGCTCAATACCGGCTCTAACAATTCCGCGCTGATACTTATCAGACCGGATCAAGATTTGGTTTTTCTCAATGGTCTCAGTGTCGTGCATTTGGGCGACGCAAAATTTGGTGGAACGGCAAATTCGCAACTCCAAGTCCAGGCAGCTGGCCTGATCTGGAACGAGAGTTTTAGGCTGACCGCAGCACAACAAGCAAAATACACCACACTCACCGTGACTTTATACGGCCGCGGCATCGAATCCGGTACGCCGACTTTCAATTGTGACCAAATCGGGCTCGGCAATAATATCGACGCAACCACTGGCAAGTTGACCGACGGCACGCCGCAAACGCTGACGGGGACGGCTGCCGACGGATCGTTTACCAAAATTACACACACATTTTCGTTAAATGGCTTAGCTGCCGATGCCGATGCTCATTTGCAGATTGTTTCTGGGAAGGCCTGTGCGAGTGGCACTTCCACCGATTATGACGATTTCGAAATCGTTGCCGTGACTGGCGAGTTGAATTAACTCGGCGCTAAAACAGTTCCATAGACGACGCAAGTTGCCCTATTCGTGTTTGATAACACACGATTGTCTATGGACTGCTTGAATGGGCTTTCTCGTCCCATAGTTTTCTTGTCAGTGTCAACCCGTTTCTTATTTGGATTGTAACAAGAGTTGACAGCCTATAAACACACAGGTTGAACCTTGGTGCGCTAAAAAAGAGTCATCGCCCATTTTAGTAACGCCACCCGGATAGACAAACTTACACGTTACAGAACATCGGCTGATATTTTTTGATGTAACTGCGGAACCGCTCACTGACTGCTGTTGCGAACGATATTTTTTGTTGCGTGAGAGGCTGCTTAGGGTGGACGACGCCACTTAGAAACATAACAGTTTATCCATTGCAACGTCTTAAGTTTCCCAAAAAACCCGCTGTGAGGCTAGCCATTCTGCAAAGGTGTGTCACGGGGAGTTTAACGCTCTCCGTTATTCTTGTGGCCAGCCGAAATAGATGACATCTTCCAGCCCCACCTTGCCCTTGGCCAACCTGAGCCGGATTGCCGGCGTTTTCTTCCTGCCACTTCCCATGGACCGCCCGCTGGTCAATACAGACCTTAATCAGCAGCGTTTCCACATCCGACTCGGATAGCCCCCGGGGTTGGTCTGGCTGGCTTCCTCGAAGATTGCCCGGCTGGCGGCGATGGCGCGCTTCGTCGATGGTGGCATTGCTCGATCGGCGGGAATTCGCCGCAGAGACGGCAGTCGAGGCCGCAATGCCGGCAACAGCCGATTGAACGATGTAGGTGTCCTACGGCACGCCATATGCTGCCGAACCACGCAAAACAACTCGCTTCGGCGCAACACCGTAGTTTTCGCATGCCGGTTTCTTGCAGAAATTGACCTGGATACCGCCAGATTCCGATCCGAACTACCTGCGGAAAAATTTACCCCGGAAACGACAATCCCCTACAGCACAACACTGTAGGGGATTGTCGGCGATCCGCCTGAGGCATTCAACACCTTTGCGCAACGGCTAGGCCATGAGGCGGGTTTTTTGTGTGCAACATTGCGACCCGGAAGCAAGGGTCGCGAGGGCAATTACATACCCATGTCGCCCATGCCGCCCATACCACCACCGGGCATGCCGCCGCCATGGCCGTGGCCTGCGTCGTCCTTGGGCATTTCCGCCACCATGGCGTCGGTGGTGAGCATCAAACCCGCGATCGATGCGGCGTTCTGCAGCGCGCAGCGCGTCACTTTGGTCGGATCCAATACGCCCATTTCCACCATGTCGCCATACTCGCCCGTGGCGGCGTTGAAGCCGTAGTTGCCTTTGCCTTCTTTGACCTTGTTCAGCACCACGGACGGCTCGTCACCGGCGTTTTGCACGATCATGCGCATCGGCTCTTCCAGGGCGCGCAACACGATCTTAATGCCAGCGTCTTGGTCTGGGTTGTCGCCTTTGGTTTTGCCAGCAGCAGCCAGGGAGCGGATAAACGCGACGCCACCACCGGGAACGATGCCTTCTTCAACCGCGGCGCGGGTCGCATGCAATGCATCTTCCACGCGGGCTTTCTTTTCCTTCATTTCCATTTCCGTCGCGGCACCGACCTTGATCAGCGCAACGCCGCCGGCCAATTTGGCCACGCGCTCTTGCAACTTTTCTTTGTCGTAGTCGCTGGTGGCTTCTTCGATCTGCGCGCGAATCTGGGTAACACGGCCTTTGATCGTTGCGTCGTCGCCGGCGCCGTCGATGAGGGTGGTGTTCTCTTTACCGATTTCGATTCGCTTGGCTTTGCCGAGATCTTTCAGCGTGGCGTTTTCCAGCTTCAGGCCGACTTCGTCGGAAATCACCGTGCCGCCCGTCAGGATGGCAATGTCTTCCAACATAGCTTTGCGGCGATCACCGAAACCAGGGGCTTTCACGCCGCAAGTTTTGAGAATGCCACGGATATTGTTTACCACCAGGGTCGCGAGTGCTTCGCCGTCGATGTCTTCGGCGACGATCAACAGCGGGCGCCCTTGCTTGGCGACTTGCTCCAGTATTGGCAGCAGTTCGCGGATGTTGGAGATTTTCTTGTCGTGCAGAAGAATGAAAGGATCTTCCAGGATGGAGCTTTGCTTTTCCGGGTTGTTGATGAAGTAGGGCGACAGATAGCCGCGATCGAACTGCATACCTTCCACGACGTCGAGTTCGTTTTGCAGGCTCTTGCCGTCTTCAACGGTAATCACGCCTTCTTTGCCCACTTTATCCATCGCGTCGGCGATGATCTTGCCTACGTCCGCGTCGGAGTTAGCGGAAATGCTGCCGACTTGCGCGATTTCTTTGCTGGTCGTGCAGGGTTTGGAAATTTTTTGCAGTTCAGCGACGACGGATTCCACTGCTTTGTCGATGCCGCGCTTCAAATCCATCGGATTCATGCCGGCGGCCACATACTTCATGCCCTCCTGGATGATAGATTGCGCCAACACCGTGGCCGTTGTGGTGCCGTCACCGGCAATGTCAGAAGTCTTGCTTGCGACTTCCTTCACCATTTGCGCGCCCATGTTTTCGAACCGGTCTTTCAGTTCGATTTCCTTGGCGACGGAAACGCCGTCCTTAGTGATAGTGGGTGAGCCGAAGGAGCGCTCCAATACTACGTTACGGCCTTTGGGGCCTAATGTGACTTTGACTGCGTCGGCGAGAATATTCACGCCGGCGACCATGCGAACCCGGGCGGATTCGTGAAAACGTACGTCTTTAGCTGCCATTTAAGATTCTCCTAAATAATGTGGGTAGCGGCTTATTAGCCGACGATGCCAATAATGTCTTCTTCCCGCATATGCAGGAGATCATCGCCATCCATTTTGAATTCCGTGCCGGAATATTTGCCGAACAGAATCTTGTCACCGGCTTTTACACCCATGGGGATCAATTTTCCGTTTTCGTCGGTCTTGCCGGGGCCCACGGCCACGACTTCGCCCTGCGAGGGTTTTTCAGTTGCGGTATCGGGAATAACAATACCACCGGAAGTCTTGCGCTCTTCCTCAACGCGCTTGACGATGACGCGATCATGCAAAGGACGTAATTTCATAACTAACTCCATTTCAACGAGATTGCGAGAAGCCGAGCAATCAGTGCTCAGCAGGGAAACTTGTTAGCACTCATCAAGAGTGAGTGCTAATAATAAGGACTTTTGCTCAATAATTCAAGGGGGATTGGGAGATTTGTTGTGGTTTCCGGTGACTTCGCTTTGATTTGCCAAGGTTGTTTGACATTGAATGAGCAAAACTCGTCGCGCCGCGAGGCAATCAGGGTGCGGCGTTTCAGGCATACCGTGCCGAGAGGCGCTCTGGGCATGGCCTGTGGCGCGGCGTGGGATTGCTTTTTCTCAGTTTATTTAGCAAGAGAAAATGGCCTATTTCGTGTCGGACTGCGCAATCAAACGCCACCGAGCCCAAGTGTAGCCATGGGCAACCCGGCCAGCACGCTTACTAACTCGGCTTGCCGTGCGGTGCCGGTTTTGAGAAAGATGTTTCGCAACTGGGTGCGCCCCGTGTTGATCGACACCGCATTCGCTTGCGCAATTTGTTCCGCTGTTAAACCGCGGCCGGTCGCAACGGCGACACGAGCTTCACCCGGCGTGAGGGGCCGTAGGGGCCGTAGGGTGCGCACCGCGCACGCGGATTGATACAATGCCCTCATGTCACGTTATCGTCGTTCGCTAACTGGTGGGGCGACTTACTTTTTCACGGTCAACACCTACCAACGTCAAACCATTTTGACCCATCCCGATGTTCGTTCCGCGTTGCGTGACGCTATCCAATACGTTCGCGAGACGATGCCATTTTTCGTCGACGCGTGGGTATTGTTGCCTGATCATCTTCACACCATTTGGACCTTGCCGGAAGGCGACGCGGCTTATGGCAAACGCTGGGGCATGATCAAGGCCCATGTTAGCGGCAAATGCGCTCACGTGGTTGAGGCAAAAACGCCGCGTAATGAATCAAGAATCAAACGGCGCGAAGGCATACTATGGCAACGTCGCTTCTGGGAACATCAAATCAGGGATGACTTGGATTACCAACGCCATGTTGATTACATTCATTTCAATCCGGTCAAGCATGGTTTAGTGACGCGAGTAGCGGATTGGCCTCATTCGACATTTCATCGATACGTGAAACACGGAGTGTATCGTGAAGATTGGGCTCTCGATCGAACGATCATGGGCACAATAGCGATGGGTGAATGAATCCGCGTGCGCGGTGCGCACCCTAGGGGGCAGAGGAAAAAAACGCGGAGATCGGCTCTGGATGCGACTCTCCTGGGCATGTCCTCGCGGCCATTGTGCCCGCCTTACTAGACTAACAAATCTACCGAGAACGCGCCTTACCCAACATTGCCGCACGCAAAATGTCGTTCAATCGACTTTGATAACCCTTGCCCTCGCTCTTTAGCCATTCCACTACATCGGCATCAATGCGCACAGTCAATTGCTGTTTGATAGGTCGATAGAATTTTCCGCGCACCGCGCCTTGCCAATCTTGTTTACTTGTTGCGGGTAAGTCGGAGAAGTCGATTTCGCGCTCCGGTTTGGCCGCCAGCGCCGCCAGTTCTTTGCGAACGGATTTAGGTACCTTGTTCATAGATTTTCCTTTCCAGTT
>JBDSJK010000102.1:0-6226 GCA_039917535.1 Burkholderiales bacterium | reverse complement strand
TCATGTCCAAGATGGGCATTTCCACCTACCAATCCTACTGTGGTGGGCAGATTTTCGAGGCGATTGGGCTGAATTCGCCCTTCGTCGCGAAATATTTCACCGGAACCGCGAGCAATGTCGAAGGCATCGGCATGGAGCAAGTGGCCGAGGAGGCGGTGCGCGTGCATCGCCTTGCGTACAGCAGCGATCCCGTGCTGGCGACGGCGCTGGATGCGGGCGGCGAATACGCCTTCCGCGTGCGTGGCGAAGAGCATATGTGGACGCCCGACGCCATCGCCAAGCTGCAGCATTCCGCGCAGAAAAACAGCCTCGAGACGTACAAAGAATACGCCAAGATCATCAACGATCAGTCGAAGCGCCACATGACTTTCCGTGGCTTGTTCGACATCAAACCCGCCGGCGCGCCGATTCCCATCGAAGAAGTCGAGCCGGCAAAAGAAATAGTCAAGCGCTTTGCCACGGGCGCCATGTCGCTCGGTTCGATTTCCACGGAAGCGCACACCACGCTTGCCGTTGCGATGAACCGTATCGGCGGCAAATCCAATACCGGCGAAGGCGGCGAAGACGCGCGGCGCTATGCGTTGATAAAGGCCGGAGAGTCGCTCCAGTCGCGGATTGGTAAGGATCGCATTGCCAAGGATATCGAGCTAAAAGAAGGCGATTCGCTGCGCTCAAAAATTAAGCAAGTGGCCTCCGGTCGCTTTGGCGTAACGGCGGAGTATCTCGCCAGCGCCGACCAGATTCAGATCAAAATGGCGCAGGGCGCGAAGCCCGGTGAGGGCGGTCAATTGCCCGGCCATAAAGTCAGCGAATACATTGCGCAGTTGCGCTTTTCCGTGCCGGGTGTTGGGCTGATCTCACCGCCGCCGCACCATGATATTTACTCCATCGAAGATTTGGCGCAGCTCATACACGATCTGAAAAACGCAAATCCCAAAGCCTCCATCAGCGTGAAGCTCGTGTCCGAGGTGGGCGTGGGTACGGTCGCCGCTGGCGTATCGAAAGCTAAATCCGATCACGTCACCATCGCCGGTCATGACGGCGGCACGGGCGCATCGCCCTGGTCGTCCATCAAGCACGCGGGCACGCCGTGGGAACTGGGCTTGGCGGAAACGCAACAGACCTTAGTGTTGAACCACCTTCGTGGCCGCATCGTTGTGCAGGTGGACGGCCAAATGAAAACGGGCCGCGACGTGATTATCGGTGCATTGTTAGGCGCCGATGAATTCGGCTTTGCCACGGCGCCGCTGGTGGTAGCGGGCTGCATCATGATGCGCAAGTGCCACCTCAACACCTGCCCCGTCGGCGTGGCCACGCAAGACCCGGTGTTGCGCAAAAAATTCCAGGGCAAGCCTGAGCACGTGGTGAATTTCTTCTTTTTCGTCGCCGAGGAAGCGCGCGGCATCATGGCCGAAATGGGGATAAGAAAATTCGACGAGTTGATCGGCCGCAGCGATTTGCTCGATACGAAAAAAGGCATCGCTCACTGGAAAGCCAAAGGTTTGGATTTCTCGCGCATTTTCCACTCGCCCGACGTGCCGAAACAGATTGCCCGCCATCATACGGAAGATCAGGATCATGGCCTCGCCAAAGCGCTGGATCACACATTGATCGCCCAAGCTCAGCCCGCGTTGGAGCGGGAGCAAAAAGTGGTGATCAACAGCCCGGTCAAAAACTTGAATCGCACGGTGGGCACGTTGTTGTCCCACGAAGTCGCACGGCGCTATGGCCACGCCGGTTTACCGGACGACACGATCCATGTGAATTTCACCGGCACCGCAGGCCAAAGCTTCGGCGCGTTTTTAGCGAAAGGCATCACCCTAGTACTCGAGGGAGACGGTAATGACTACGTGGGCAAGGGCCTGTCAGGAGGGCGCATCGTCGTCAAACCCAGTCCCAAGTTCCAGGGCAACCCGCTTGAAAACATCATCGTGGGTAACACGGTGCTGTACGGCGCGATTTGTGGAGAAGCCTATTTCTGTGGCGTGGCCGGCGAGCGATTCGCCGTGCGTAATTCCGGCGCCGTGGCGGTGGTCGAGGGCGTGGGAGACCACGGTTGCGAATATATGACCGGCGGCACGGTGTTGGTGTTGGGCGGCACCGGGCGCAACTTCGCGGCGGGCATGTCGGGTGGCATCGCCTACGTGCTCGATCAAGACGGCAGCTTCAAGCAGCGCTGCAATCTTGCCATGGTGGAACTAGAGCCGATAATGTCCACGCAGGAGCAGGAAATCAAAGTCCCGCGCGAGCTCTGGCATCGCGACAGTAGCGACGACGCGATGCTGCGCGAGTTCATTGAGCAACATGCCGCCTACACCGGCAGTGCCCGTGCGACGCAGATGCTTGCTGGCTGGGCTCTGTGGCGCAGCAAGTTTGTCAAAGTGTTCCCGAGCGAGTACAAGCGGGCGTTGGGTGAGCTTGCCGCCAAGAATCGTAAGCTCGCCGCGTAGCAAAAAATAACTTTAACTTCGCTCGCCGAGCCGTGCTCGGGGCGTCATCACGTAGGCATTAGTATGGGTAAAGTAACAGGATTCATGGAGTATCAACGCCTCGCGGAACCTTACCAGGCGCCGCTCGAGCGCAAGCGCCATTACCGCGAATTCGTCATGCATCTGTCCGACGACGCGGCCAGCATTCAGGGCGCGCGCTGCATGGATTGCGGTATCCCGTTTTGTATGAGCGGTTGCCCCGTCAACAACATCATTCCCGATTGGAATGATTTAGTGTTCCGCAAAGACTGGAAAAACGCGCTCGATACGTTGCACTCGACCAACAACTTTCCCGAATTCACCGGCCGCGTCTGCCCCGCGCCCTGCGAGGAAGCCTGCACGCTGCGCATCAACAACGACCCCGTCGGTATCAAGTCCATCGAGCACGCCATCATCGACAAAGGTTGGGAGGCGGGCTGGGTCAAGCCGCTGCCGCCGCCGCACAAAACCGGCAAGCGCGTTGCCGTGATCGGTTCCGGCCCCGCCGGCCTCGCCGCCGCACAACAACTGGCGCGCGCCGGCCATCAGGTGGCGGTCTTCGAAAAAAATGACCGCATCGGCGGCCTGCTGCGCTACGGCATCCCTGATTTTAAAATGGAAAAATGGCTGATTGATCGCCGCGTCGAACAAATGCAAGCGGAAGGCGTCGAGTTCCGCGTCAATCAATTCGTCAGTGAAAATGTTGCCGCAAAAGACGTGCTGGCCGAGTTTGACGCGGTCGTCCTTTCCGGTGGTGCCGAGCAGTCCCGCGACTTGCCCGTACCGGGCCGCGACTTGAACGGCGTTTACTTCGCCATGGACTTTCTGCCGCTGCAAAATAAGCGCGTCGCGGGTGACAAGGGTATCGAAGAATTGTGGGCGACCAACAAACACGTGGTCGTCATCGGCGGTGGCGACACCGGCTCCGATTGCGTCGGCACATCGAATCGCCACGGCGCCAAATCCATCGCCCAGTTTGAATTATTGCCCACGCCGCCCGATTCCGACAGCAACCCGGTCTGGCCCTACTGGCCCGTGCGCTTACGCACCTCGAGCTCCCACGAAGAAGGCTGCGAGCGCGACTGGTCCGTCGCCACCAAGCGCTTTGAAGGCAGCAACGGCAAAGTAGAAAAGCTCGTCGCCTGCCGCGTCGAGTGGAAAGACGGCAAGATGCAAGAAGTGCCCGGCAGCGAATTCGAAATGAAAGCGGAATTAGTGCTGCTCGCGATGGGATTCGTCAGCCCGGTACAAAAAGTGTTGGATGCATTTGGCGTCGAGAAAGACGCGCGCAACAACGCCAAGGCCACCACCGACGGTGTCGGATGTTACAAAACGTCCGTTGCAAAAGTCTTCGCGGCGGGCGACATGCGGCGCGGGCAATCGCTCGTTGTATGGGCGATTCGCGAAGGTCGCCAGTGCGCACAGGCGGTCGATGAGTTTTTGATGGGACAATCGGATTTGCCGCGTTAGACGCAGGTCTGCAAGAATTATGTAGGGTAGATGAAGCGTAGCGGATCTACCATCAATCTGTAGGATGCGCATACCGCACGCGATTTGACCATCGACAGAACCCGCATGGATATTTATCTCCTTTTGTGGGATTGCCTCTCCAGGTATGCCGTGCCACGAGGCGCACTGGATATGGGCGCTGGCGTGACCAACCACTCACTGTTCCAACTGTTATGATATTCGCACTGTCCGCGTCGCAGCGGGAATCGTCGCGCGGAAATTAACAATACTCAATTGGAGAGAGACATGACTAGCCTAGATATTAACGGCAAAAAATACGATGTGGACGTGGAGCCGGAGATGCCTTTACTTTGGGTACTGCGTGACGAATTGGGCATGACGGGCAGCAAATACGGTTGCGGGATCGCGCTGTGCGGCGCGTGTACTGTGCACTTGGATGGCGAACCGACGCGTGCTTGCGTGTTACCGGTGTCGGCGGTGGCGGGCAAGCGCATTACGACGATTGAAGGGCTGGCGGCTGACGGCAATCATCCGGTGCAGAAAGCTTGGGTCAAGCTGCAGGTCCCGCAGTGCGGTTACTGCCAAAGCGGGCAAATCATGACGGCTGCGGCGTTGTTAAGCACCAACAAAAATCCCAGCGACGACGATATCGAAGCGGCGATGACTAACATTTGCCGCTGTGGCACTTACCCCCGTATTCGCGCAGCGATCAAACTCGCTGTGAAGTTGATTTGAGGGGATGACGATGAGCCAACTATTTGACAACAGCCGTCGCCAGTTTTTCTTGCAATCAACCGCGCTAACGGGCGCGTTCGTGCTGGGTGTGCGCTATCCCTTGGCGGCGCAAGCTGCAGATGCTGCAGCCAACGTCGCGGAGGTGACACACTGGATCGTGATCGAGCCGGACGACACGGTGATCATTCGCATTGCGCGCTCGGAAATGGGCCAAGGTAGTTTCACCGGCTTGCCGATGCTCGTCGCGGAAGAACTTGAGTGCGACTGGAGCAAAGTTAAACCGGAATACGCTGACGTGAACGAACATGTGCGGCGCAATCGCATCTTCGGTTCGATGAGCACCGGCGGCAGCCGCGCCATTCGCGATTCGCAGGAATATTTGCGTAAGGCGGGTGCCGCGGCGCGCGAGATGTTGACGGCGGCTGCGGCCAAAGAATGGGGCGTGCCTGCGTCTGAGTTGACCGTGGCGAACAGCGTCATCACCCATGCGGCGAGCAATCGCAGCACCACATTTGGCAAAATCGCCGAGGCTGCGTCCAAGCTTGAAGTGCCGAAGGAACCGAAACTCAAAGATCCCAAGCAGTGGAAACTGATCGGCACATCGCCCGCGCGCTTCGACATTCCCGACAAGACGAATGGCAAAACGATCTTCGCGGCCGACGTGCGCATGCCCGGCATGGTGCACGCCTCCGTTGCGCAATGCCCGGTGTTCGGCGGCAAAATAAAACGCTATGACGAAGCGAAGATCCAAGCGATGCGAGGCGTGAAATCAGTCGTTGGTGGCGACGATTGGGTCGCGGTCGTCGCGGACAACTGGTGGCGCGCGAACCAGGCGCTCAAGGCTATGCCGATCGAGTGGGATGATGGCGAGAATAGCAAGGTATCGACGGATTCCATCAAAACATTTCTGCGCACCGGGATCGATGCCAAGGAGGCACCGGTCGCGCGCGCAGATGGCGATACGGCCAAAGCAATGACTGCCGCCGCGAAAGTCGTCGAGGCGGAATATTACGTCCCCTTCCTCACCCATGCCACGATGGAACCACAAACCGCCGCGGCGCTGATCAAGGGAGATGGCGTGGAGGTGTGGGTCGGCACCCAGAATGGCGAATCCACTATCGCCGCCGCTTCCGAAGCGTCCGGTGTTCCGCTCGACAAAGTCATAGTGCACAAGATGCACGCGGGCGGCGGTTTCGGGCGGCGCGGTCTGCATAACGAGTATGTGAAACAAGCGATCCGCATTGCGCAATCCATGCCGGGCACGCTGGTGAGAGTGCAATGGTCGCGCGAGGAAGACATGCAGCAAGGGCGTCATCGGCCCACGGCATTGGTAAAACTCAAAGCGGGCTTGGACCAAGATAACAATTGGACCGCCTGGCAAGTGCGCCAGTCGGAACCATCGGTGGCCGCGGCCGTTTTGCCGCAGTTCCTCAAAGATGGCGTCGATCAGGTCGGCACACGCGGCTTTTCCGACATGCCCTACAGTGTCCCAAACTACACTGACGAATACGCGATGCGCAACACCCACGTGCCACTCGGCGCGTGGCGTGCGG
>JBDSJK010000101.1:0-5541 GCA_039917535.1 Burkholderiales bacterium | reverse complement strand
CGTCGCGTTGATAGCGCGGCCTGTTGCTGACTTCATAAAACGCGGCGCACTGCCTTTGGTCGGCGCGACTTATCAACGCAAATCGAGTGAACCCCCGCCCGTTTGGATTTCCGAAGCGGTCGCCGATCTCTACGGCTATCGTGTCGGACAACAGGTTACGCTGCCGATTGCGGGCATTTCAATACCGTTCACCGTCGCGGGCATGTGGCGCGATTACGCGCGGCAATTCGGTGCGCTGTTGATCGAACGCGACGACTACATCCAATTGACCCAAGATCGCCGCGTGAACGATGCGGCGATTTTTGTTGCCCCCAATATGTCAGTCCGAGAAATCGCGAATAGCTTGCGGAACCAGGTGAAAGGCGGCGCGCAACTCGATTTTGTCACCAGCGCCGAGGTACGAAAAATCAGTTTGCGAATTTTTGATCGCAGTTTCTATGTCACCTACGCGCTGGAAATCATGACCGTGCTGATCGGCTTATTTGGCGTAAGCGCGAGCTTCAGCGCGTCGCTGCTGATGCGCCGCCAAGAGTTCGGTTTTTTGCGCCACATCGGTCTGACGCGGCGTCAGATCGCGCGATCGCTCAGCCTGGAAGGCGCATGGATAGGCGTTCTTGGCGCACTTTCGGGCTGGGTGGCCGGATTTATCTTAAGCTTGATTTTGATTCATGTCATCACGCGCCAGTCGTTTCATTGGAGCATGGATCTGCATGTGCCATGGCTCTGGCTTACCTTGCTGAGTATCGGCCTGGTTGCCTCCACCGCGTTGACCGCGTGCTTCAGCGCGCGCCAAACGATGCGCGCCAATGTTGAACAATCCGTGCACGAAGATTGGTGATGTTCGCGCGATTCATTTTTCTCCTACTCTGTGCGATTGCGTTTACCGCAGTCTCGGCGCCAACGCCGAACTATCCCGACGTCACGCCGGGATATGTCATGTCGTTTCCCAAAGACGAAGGTAGCCATGAGGATTTTCATATCGAGTGGTGGTACGTCACCGGTTGGATCAAGGGCGCGGACCAGCGTGAGCGAGGTTTTCAAGTGACGTTTTTTCGCGCCCGACCAGACGGTGTCGCGCAAGATAATCCAAGCAAATTTTCGCCGCAGCAAATTCTGTTTGCCCATGCGGCCCTGAGCGATCCCGCTGAAAAGAAACTGCTCCACGCGCAACGCGCAGCCCGCGCGGGGTTTGGTTTAGCGGGCGCAAAAACCGGCCTCACAGATGTGTGGATCAATCCATGGTCTTTGCGCCAAGTCGGCAACGGCTACCGCGCCAGTGTCACAACAGCGCAGTTTACGTTCGACTTATCGTTTGAGGAAACGTCGCCACCCTTGCTCAATGGCAAACAAGGTTACAGCCAAAAAGCACCGAACCCGCTCGCGGCAAGCTATTACTACAGCATTCCACAATTGGCCGTACGCGGGGCGCTGACGCAACAAGGCAAAACACAAAACGTGACCGGCGTCGCCTGGCTGGATCACGAATGGTCGAGCGAATACATGGACAGCCGCGCCAGCGGCTGGGACTGGAGCGGCATTAACTTCGACGACGGCGGCGCACTGATGGTATTTCGCATGCGTGACAAAGCCGGGAAAACGCTATGGGCCGGCGGAACCTACCGCGATGCTCGCGGGGACAGTCGCGCGCTAAGTCCCGAGGACGTTGAATTTATGCCGCTCGAATTGTGGCAATCGCCGCGCACCGGAGCGAAGTATCCGGTGGCGTGCAAAGTTCGCGCGGGCGGTCAAGAGATCAGCCTTGAACCGTTACTCAAAGATCAAGAACTCGATTCCGGTAGCGCAGACCGCGCGGTGTACTGGGAAGGCGCGGTGCGTGCGTTACGCGGCGGCAAAGCTATCGGCCGCGGTTATTTGGAACTGACCGGTTACACAAACCCGCTAAAGTTTTAGCCAGCGACGCCGCATTCTGTACAGCAACGCACCCAGCATCAACAACGGCAAGGTAGGATCAATCTTGCTCGCCTGACTGATAGTGCAGCCACCGCGGCTGGCTTCGTCGCAGTTATTACCGCGACCTTCGTCTATCCGTGTAGCGTCGAATATTTGCAATATGGATTGATTGGGCGAGCCTAGCACCGCACCGCCGGTCGGGTTGCGTAAGCCCAAATTGACATCCTCTACGTCTTCAATTCCGTCTCCGTCGAGGATTTTGACGATGACGGTTTGCTCTGTTTGACCGGCGACGAATGAAATGACTTCCGTCTTCGACTCATAATCCGATCCCGCCTGCGCCGTGCTGTCGCTAGTGAAAAATTCTACGCTCACGCCCGTGCTGGTATCGCCCGAACGAGTCACTTTGAACTGCGCTTCGCGGCACAACTCGTTGACTTGGAACTCAAGTTTTTCAAATTGCAGCGTGGTTGGAATGACGTTCAGTGCAGACACCTTGCCGATTTTGTTTGCTTCGTCTGACGCAAACCATAGTGTGCTCGTGGTTGCGTCGCTGGCAATACCTCGCAGGGTGCTCAAATGGGTGATGCCGGAAGTAAACTCGATGATGTTACCGCTCGGCGTAACCCGACCGATGCGGCCCGTGGCCTGGGTCGTGTACCACAGGTTGCCGTCGGAACCCGCGGTGATGAAGTTTGGCCGGCTGGTTGCCGTTATACCAGCGGAATACTCTGTCACGACGTTGGAATTAAAGGGATTAATCTTGCCGACTCGATTTCGATTGGGCTCGGTAAACCAAATAAAATTATCCGGGCCGACCGTGATGCCCTCCGGACGACTGCCGGCGGTGAGCGCAAACGGCGTCAATACGCCGGTGTTGGGGTCGTAGCTCGAAATACGATCGCTGTCGCTCTCGGTAATCCAAAGCTTGCCGTCCGGCCCGTTGACTATGCCAGCTGGGCCGCTGAGCGTGATCCCAATGATTTCCGTAATGGCGCCACTGGAGGGATCGATAAGGCCTAGTTTGCCCGTGCCCTTCATCGTGAAATAAGGCGTGCCGCTGCCGCTAATCGCGATCGCGTTCGGCTGAGAGCCTGCCGCAATGCCCACACCAAATTCATCTACAGCTCCGTTTGCTGCATTGATGCGGCCTATCTTGTCGATATTTTGCTCCGTGAACCAAAGAAACCCATTGAGATCTGCCGCTAGCCCGGTCGGCCCGGCGCTGGGCGTGTCAGTCGGGAATTCGTTAGTAATGGAGCCGGTGGCGGAGTCGATACGCCCGATTTTGCTCGCCGCTTCTTCGGTGAACCAAATGCTGCCATTGGAAGCGCGCGCCACCGCGTTGGGGCGACTGTTGCTCGTGATAAGCGACGTTTCCGCTATGGTCACGGCGCGCACCACGCCACTGCTGGCTAATACGGAAGCAGCCGCTAAGACGCAAATTGTTCTCGTCCAGTTGTTCAAAATATTCTCCTCGTTGGAAACACATCAGCGGTTTACCCGAGTTATCTTATCACTGACAAACGCGCGTTACTCAGCAGCGAATAAGGCACAATTTGCAAGATAAAGATGACATGATTCCAGAGTGGCGCCAATGTTATGATCGTGTCCTCAACAGGAACAATCTTAATGGCGCGAAAAAAAATTGCTCTGGTGACCGGTGCGACCGGCGTCGTGGGCCGCAATCTCGCTAAACATCTGCTCAGCCAGCCCGATTGGGAAGTTATTTGCCTATCGCGGCGCAAGCCAGACTTGGCGGGCGACTATCGTCATATTGCCGTGGATCTGCTGGATCGCGCGCAATGCGATGAGCTATTGTCTAAGCTTAACGACATCACCCATCTGTTTTTTAGCGCCTACCTGGAACGTCCAACTTGGGCGGAAATGGTGGCACCCAATCTTGCGATGTTGGTGAATACGGTGGAGCCGATTGAGCAGACGGCATCCAGGCTGCAACATGTGCATGTGGTACACGGCACGAAATGGTATGGCAGTCATCTTGGCCCGTTCAAAACGCCGGCGAAGGAAAGCGATCCGCGCCACATGCCGCCGAATTTTTATTACGATCAACAGGACTGGATCGCGCGACAGCAGCAAGGCAAACGCTGGTCCTGGTCTACTTGCCGCCCCCACGCCATTTGCGGGTATGCGGTGGGAAATCCCATGAATCTCACCACGGTGATTGCTGTCTACGCCGCCATCAGCAAGGAACTTGGACTGCCACTTTATTTTCCCGGCACACCAGGAAATTTTCGCGCGCTGTATCAATGTGTCGATGCGGGTCACCTCGCAAAAGCCATGACGTGGATGGCAACGGAGTCAAGCTGCGGCAACGAGGCCTTTAACATCACCAACGGCGATGTGTTCCGATGGCAAAATTTTTGGCCACGGGTCGCACAATTTTTCGGTATGGAAGCCGGCCCCGTGCGCACCATAAAACTCGCGCAATTCATGGCGGACAAGGGCGCGGTGTGGAATCGCGTCGTGCAAAAACATGGCTTGCAGCCCCATCGCTTCGAGCAAATCGCCGCCTGGCCGTTCGGCGATTTTGTTTTTACGCCGGACTATGACATGATTTCCGACATGGGCAAAGCGCGCCGCTATGGATTCGGCAATGCGGTCGATTCGGAGGAGATGTTTTTGCGACTCTGGGCAGAATTTCGCGCGGAGAAAGTAATTCCCTAAATTCGACGCTGAGAATTTGACGATGAACACTATACAATCGGTACAAACTGACTTTTATCGCATTCCCCTGCCCGTGGTGCTATCCGACAGCATGCACGGCGACATGTCACATTTTGAGTTGATCACCGTGCGCGTGCGCAACGCCGATGGCGCGGAAGGCATGGGCTACACCTACACGCCGGGTACCGGCGGCGCGGCGGCCCATGTGCTGATCGAGCGCTATTTGGCACCGGTATTGCTAGGATTAGAAGCAGATCGCATCGCGGCGCTGTGGCAAAAGATGTGGTGGGCGATTCATTACGCGGGGCGCGGCGGTGCGGCAAGTTTTGCCATTTCCGCCATCGATATCGCACTCTGGGATTTGGCCGCAAAACAAGCGGGGAAGCCGCTGTGGCGCTTGCTCGGCGGCTACGATCCGCGCGTGCCCTGTTATGCGGGCGGCATTGATTTACAGTTTCCGATCGATAAATTATTGCGTCAGGCTGATGATTTTCAAGCCCACGGCTTTCGTGCCATCAAGATGAAAGTGGGGCGCGATAAACTCAGTGAAGACGTGGAGCGGGTAAAAAAAATGCGCGAGCATTTGGGCACGGACTTTCCGCTCATGGCCGATGCAAATATGCGCTGGAGCGTGGATCAAGCGATACGTGCGGCGCGCTCGCTAACGGAATTCAATTTGGTCTGGCTGGAAGAGCCGACCATACCCGACGACGTCGCCGGGCATGCGCGCATCGTGGCGGAAGGCGGTCATCCCATTGCCACGGGAGAAAATTTTCATAGCCTGTACGACTTCAAAAACTTTATCGCGGCCGGCGCGGTGACGTTTCCCGAGCCCGATGTCACCAACGTTGGCGGTGTGACAGCCTTCATGAAAGTGGCGCATTTGGCGGAGGCTTACAACCTGCCTGTCACCTCCCACGGCGCCCATGACATCACGGTGCA
>JBDSJK010000100.1:0-3207 GCA_039917535.1 Burkholderiales bacterium | reverse complement strand
GTAAAATGGCCTCCAGCACACGCACCAATGTCCGGCGTGTTGCTAAAGGGCCTCCGTACGACAAACCTCCAGGTACGTGCTTAGGCAACGCGGGTCGAATTGCGTCCTTTTCTTTTATCGCGTACTGGGGCTCTGATCCTATGAGTTGGACTTTAGCGAACTCGAGGTACCAGTCGCAATACTCGTCCCAAACGAATTCGTAAATAGCTCGGGCGGCAAGATCAAATCGGTACATTTTGAAAGCTTCTTCAACGTCTGCTTTTGCTTTTTGAAGACGTCCAATTATCCAGTGGTCTGCAAACGAAAGGTTCTGGTACCATTTTAGATCCACACCAAAATCGCTGGGAACCGTGGGAATATCCTCAGGATCTTCCATATTCATCAATACAAAGCGCGTTGCGTTCCACAGCTTGTTGCAGAAATTGCGATAGCCTTCGCAACGTTTAAAGTCAAAATTCACGTTCGTGCCCAGCGACGCGTACGACGCCATAGTGAAGCGCAGCGCGTCGGCGCCGAACGCCGGTATGCCGTCGGGAAATTCCTTCTTGGTCTGCGCGGCGACCTTCGGCGCGGTTTCAGGGCGGCGCAATCCGCTGGTGCGTTTTTCCACCAGGCCGGCGAGGGTGATGCCGTCTATCAAATCCACCGGGTCGATGACGTTGCCTTCGCTCTTGCTCATTTTCTTGCCTTCGGCATCGCGCACGGTGCCGTGAATGTACACGGTCTCGAACGGTACTTTGCCGGTGAAATAGGTGGTCATCATGATCATGCGCGCCACCCAGAAGAAAATAATCTCGCTGCCGGTCACCAGTATGGAGGAGGGCACGTAGGTGTTCATTGCAGGCGTATTCTCGGGCCAACCCAGGGTGGAAAAACACACCAGCGCCGAGGAGAACCAAGTATCCAACACGTCGGCGTCGCGTGTTAGATTTCCCGTGTAGCCAGCCGTCGCGGCTTTGGCTTTCGCTTCTTGTTCCGAACGCGCGACGTAACATTTTCCGTCATCGCCATACCAGGCCGGAATCTGATGGCCCCACCACAATTGCCGCGAGATGCACCAGTCCTGAATATTTGTCATCCAGTGGCGATAGGTCGCAATCCAATGTTCCGGCACGAATTTAATTTCGCCGTTGTCGACCATTTCCAGGGTTTTTTGCGCGATAGATTTTCCCGGCTGATACCGGTGGTGAGCGGGAGCCAATTTGTCCATGGCCATGAACCATTGGTCGGTGAGCATAGGCTCGATCACGGTTCCAGTGCGATCGCCACGGGGCACCTTAAGTTTATGTTTATCGACCTTAAATAATAGGCCTTGTGCTTCCAAATCGGCAACGATTTTCTTACGCGCCACAAAGCGATCCAGACCACGATAAACCGCCGGCGCGTTGTCGTTGATGATGGCGTCCAGCGTGAGAATATCGATCACCGGCAGGTTGTGACGTTGACCCACGGCATAGTCATTGAAGTCGTGGGCGGGCGTGACTTTCACGCAGCCGGTTCCGAATTCGCTATCGACATAGTCATCGGCGATGATGGGAATGTTGCGATCGCAAAGCGGCAATTTCACGCTCTTGCCGATCAAATGTTTGTAGCGTTCGTCGCCGGGATGAACCATCACCGCGGCGTCGCCCAGCATGGTTTCGGGCCGCGTGGTTGCCACCGTCAGTCCGCGCAACTCGCCCTGTGGTCCGTCGGCGAAGAGATAGAGAATATGCCAAAGATGGCCGTCTTCTTCTTCGTTGACGACTTCCAAATCCGACACGGCTGTCTTGAGTTTCGGATCCCAATTCACCAATCGTTTGCCGCGATAAATCAGCCCGTCTTCATACAAGCGCGCGAACACTTCCGTCACCACTTTGGAGAGCTTCTCGTCCATGGTGAAGTATTCCAGGTCCCAATCGGTCGATGAGCCGAGGCGACGCATTTGGCTGGTGATGGCCGAACCGGAAAATTGTTTCCACTCCCACACTTTTTCGATGAATTTCTCGCGGCCTAGGTCGTGGCGCTTGATGCCCTGTGCTTCAAGCTGGCGCTCCACAACGATCTGCGTCGCAATACCGGCGTGATCAGTGCCCGGCAACCACAACGTGTTGTCGCCGCGCATGCGGTGATACCGCGTCAGCGCGTCCATGATAGTTTGATTGAAGGCATGACCCATATGCAGCGTGCCCGTAACGTTGGGCGGCGGTAACTGTATGCAAAACGAATCTTTGCCGGGTTCATAGCCCGCCTTGAAATAGCCGCGCGATTCCCACTGCGGATACCAATGGGCTTCAATGGCTTTGGGATCAAAGCTCTTGTCGAGTTCGGACATGTTGTTAGGTGGATACCGCGGATAAAAAAGAATTATAGCGGATGAAGTTGTGAGACCGATTCAAAAGCCGAAAGTATGTATCGCCACGACCCGCATCCAGCTTGCCTGCTGGCGATGCATGGCGGGAGAACCGCGTTGGTATTGCCTCTCAGCAAACAAAAATATAGCGCGAATTAGCGCCGCGTAATCCGCCGAATGCGAGGCGTCATTTTCCAATCCGCTCGCCCGGAGCGTGGCCGACGCTGTAAGAGTGGCGAGAATATTGCGGACAATGGAATTTGAAGCGATACATTTGGCCGATTACGCTGCGCTAATTCGCCCTACGCAGGCATCTTACTTGCTGCGCTTCCAGAAAAATGTGACCATAGCGCCGTTGCGCGAAATCAACGCGTCCCAAACATAAGGAAATCGAATCATGGTCAGACAAAAAATATCGATAATTTTCGTAGCCGTCGCGATTGCCAGCGCTGCGATTGCGGCAAACGCGGGTCAGGCGACCATCGTATCCATCAATGCGAAGTGCAACTTGGCCCTCGTAAAGAAGTCCGACGAATATGGGCTGGTTACCTTGTTTGCTCCCGGCGCTGCGGCGGTGGACGACGTGGTCGAGGGAGATTTTGACTCGATCAAATATATGCGCAAAGCCCAAAACGTCACCGCGGGTAAGGACATCATGATCCGGGGTGTACGCTATTCAAGTAGCCGGAAGATCTTGGAATCGGAAATTCCCAAGGAGTGTTTGGAGATGAAAGGCGAACCTGTTGCACCGGCGGCGCAATAGATCGGAGCCTTCTCGATCTTGCCAGTACATTCCGATCGAGGTATGAGTTTGAGCGGGTCGGTTTATGAGTGCGTTCAGGCGGCTGTTTTCGATCGGTTGAAAATGGTTTTGA
>JBDSJK010000099.1:0-3776 GCA_039917535.1 Burkholderiales bacterium | reverse complement strand
TATCGCTCGCGCTGCCAGCCGTTTCGTCGGGCTTATACCGTTTCGCTGATACGGCCAGGCCCACGCAGGCGCTCAGCGCCCGGTGCCATGGAGAACCCCGGGTATTTCGCCGTTGCGAACGGCGCCTTTCTTCCCCGTCATGTCCAAATATTGAAACCCAACTCCATTTGAAATCGAGCGGATCTCGCGGCGACGCGATCATAATAGTTCAACAGGCCGCCCAGTTTTAGAAACGGCGGACAGGCTCGACCAAAATCTTCATTTTTTTTAATTAGAGCGACAGAACCGGGTTTCGAGTAGGGTAGCGAACGTGTTGGCAGTCACCGGGTGACTGAAATAATAACCTTGCCTCTAGCTGCAGCGATGGTCTGAAGGAAGGCAAGCTGTTCGCTTGTTTCCACCCCTTCCGCCACGACCTGCTGCTTGAGACTTTGGCCCATGGCGATAACTGCGCTGACAATGGTCGCATCATTGGCATTGTTGGTGACATCGTATACGAATGATTGATCGATCTTCAGGGTGTCGATGGGAAATCGTCTGAGGTAGCTCAGAGTGGAATAGCCGGTGCCGAAGTCGTCGACCGCGAGCCTTATTCCCATGGCGCTGAGAGCTTGCAGCACAGCGGAAGTAGACTCGACATTACGCATCAGAACGGTTTCGGTCAGTTCGAGTTCGAGATAGTGCGGCTCCATGCCAGTTTCTCTAAGGACGGCGCAAACGGCTTCGAAAAAGCCCTTGCTGCGGAACTCCACCGCTGAGATGTTGACTGCTATTTGATCGAACTTCAGGCCAGCGTCGACCCAGGTTCGCGCTTGTCTGCAGGCTTCGCGAAGCACCCATTGGCCGATTGGCAGGATAAGTCCGCACTCTTCGGCGATGGCGATGAACTGCGCCGGGAAGATCAGCCCACGCTCCGGATGCCGCCAGCGGATGAGCGCCTCGGCGCCAGTTATCGCGCCAGTTTTGAGATTGATCTTCGGTTGATAATTGCGCACGAACTCGTGCCGCTCCACGGCGCGGCGCAGGTTCCCTTCGACCGACTGACGTTCCACCGCGCGTACGTTCATGGGCTGCCTGAAGAACTGATAATTGTTGCGCCCGCTGTCTTGGCGTGATACATCGCGGTGTCTGCGCTCTTGATCAAGGATTCCGCATCTTGGCCGTCATCGGGGTAGATGCGGATTCCTATGCTGGCGCTTAGATGCAGATCGTGCTTCGGCTGCGCGCATCTTTTTCGCACTGACCGCGGCGTCCTCGGGGTGCTCGATTTCGGAAAGCAGCACGACGAATTTGTCCCCTCCTTGGTGGCTTACCGTGTCGGAGGCGCGCACATAAGCGACTAAGCGCAGCGCAAGCACCTTCAGCAACTGGTCGCCGATGGGATGCCCCAGGGAATCGTTAATATGTTTGAAGTGATCCAAATCCAAAAATAGCACCGCGAGTTGCCCGCTGTGGCGGCGAGCCAAGGCTATGGAGTGGTTAAGCCGGTCGTTGAGCAGCATTCGATTGGGCAAATCGGTGAGAAAGTCGTGCTGCGCTAAATGGGACATTCTCAGCGTCATGCCGCGCGACTCGCTGACGTCATGAAAAACGATGACCGCGCCGGTAACCAGTCCACCCCGATCGTGAATCGGCGTAGCCGAATCCTCTATGGGGGATTCGGCCCCACCGCGCCGCACCAGAACGCAGTTTGGCGTCAAGCCCACGGTTTGGTTTTGCCGAACTGCCAATTCCATGGGATTGGGCGCGGGCTCGCCGGTTTGGCCGTCAATAATGCAAAACACCTCGGTGAGTGGACGGCCTATTGCCTCTTAACGCGACCACCCCGTCAGCTTTTCCGCGACCAGATTGAGATAGGTAACCTTACCTACGATGTCGGTGCTAAGCACGCCGTCGCCGATGGAGTTGAGGGTGACTTGCGCGCGTTCCTTTTCTACGAATAACGCATCTTCCGCAACCTTGCGGCCGATCGCGCCGCGCAAAGCCCGCGCCAAGGTGTAGCTGTCGAGATGATTCTTGAATAGATAATCTTGCCCTCCGCACTCCAGCGCTGGTTTGGCAAGGTCTTCGCTTTGCTCGTCACCGAGGACCAAGATCGCTATATGCGGCGCGGCGTGGAGTAGTTTCTCCAGGGTATCGAGACCTTGACTGTCGGGCAGATGAAAATCGACCAGGACTGCCACTATCCCACCCTTCTCCAGCCGTTCGATGCCGTCCATCCAGTCTCAGCGAGGGACTCCTGAATCATCTCGGAGAGTGCTGAAGAGTTGGCGATAAATAGTGCGCTAGGGTTCATAAGGTTCTGTCGCGTAAATTGAAAAAATGAAGATTTTAGACGAGCCTGTCCCCTGCTTCTAAACCGGGGCGGATTTATTTTGCCCATGCATAAAATAGGTCTGCAAAAGGCGTCTTTTCGCAGCCGTTTATCAGCTGACCTGTGCGGATCATGTGCATGAGTTCAATGCCAGCGGGGACACTTTTTGGCCGATGGGAAAGCTTTACATCCAAGCATCGGTAGGGTGACACGTTTGAATGCAGAGCAAGCTAACGTCCGGCGGAAGCCACATCCCTTTGCTATCGAGCATGTCGTTTTAAGCTGGCAGGTGATAGGGCGCCAGAGTAATACAATCCTGCTAACAACGCTTAATGTGACAGAACCCAAACGCCGTCAGTTAAAAAAACTGACGGCGCTTCGCTTTCACCTCTCTACCTCGGCAACCATCGGCCACCGAGAAGATCAGAGTAACAAATTATGTAATCATACTTAGCAATAGACGGCCTCTAATCAAGATTGCGCATTGTCCTGAGTCCTGATTAACTTTTAACGTTACCGCACGCAACCGAGATTTTTACATCCGCGGCGCTTTTGTGAATATTGATCGTGTATTGGCCGGAGGTTAGTTCCGACACTGGGGCGGAAATCACAGTGGTGGAGGTGCCGTTTACCACGTCGGCGAGCGGATACTTGGGCTTCGGATCGAGCTTGTCGCAGGTGCCGGAATGAAAATGCGCAGGCTGCGCCACGTTTGATGCAGCACCCTTTAGCTGAACAACGACCCGTGTCTGATCGCCTTGCGGAGTCAAAGTGGCGGTTCCACTCACGCCGGAATTGTCTTTCGGCTGCAGTTGCACGGTAATCGGCGATTGCGCCGAGGCGCCCGTCGCTGGTGTATCGCTCTTGGGCTTCGTAGTGTCCGCCTTAGAGGGATCTGTTTGGCCTGTTTGTCCCTGTCCAGTAGTTGAGTCGACTGGCCCGCTCTGCGACGACGGCTGATCGCTCTTGGGCTTCGTAGTGTCCGCCTTAGAGGGATCCGTTTGGCCGGTTTGTCCCTCTCCGGTGGTTGCGCCGGGTTGCCCGCTCTGCGTCGATGGCTGATCGCTCTTGGGCTTCGTAGTGTCCGCGGCAAGCGCGGGTAGCGAAAGTCCTACGCCAAGGAAGGCTAGAACCGCAGCGAATTGGAATCTTTTCATGTGAATCTCCTAAGTTGATGAAACGTCGAAATGTTCAGTCTGGTATCGGTTCCTTGCTTATTTATCCATAGACGTCTTCTCCGCGGCTGCGCTTCCACTCACTTGCAAAATGTGTCGCATCCTCTTTAGTACGAGGTTTAACGCCCATGACAATACCCCCTGCTTTGATCCCCGTCTCGTACCTTTGCACTGTTTCTTCTGGGATACCCCATCCGACCAGGGCGCCTACCAGACCCCCTGTGAGACCCCCCGCGCCGGCGCCGGCGAGGGCCGCAGCCACGGGACCCGCTATTACGAGGCCTAAA
>JBDSJK010000098.1:0-8955 GCA_039917535.1 Burkholderiales bacterium | reverse complement strand
GCCGCGCACCGCGCTGCCCCCCAATAAGCGGGCACGTAATTTGGATCGCTTGCTTGAGCTTCAGTAAACATGGCGCAGCCGGTTTCATATTTTCGCAGGCCAAGTTCCGCTTCGCCACGTAGAGTCTTGATGGCGGCGACATTCGTTGCCGATGACTGCGGCCCGGCCTGGATGCCCTCTAACACCTTTGCGTAACTTCCCTGGTCGAGCAATGCTTTACCGAGCGCCACCTTGATGACTTCCGCGTCTATGCCGAGCGCTTTGGCGCGGACCAACTCCTTCTCCCCTTCGCTTCCATAACCGAGTTCGGCATAGGCTTCCCCCAGCCGCCAATGGGCCTCCGGATGATTTGGGTTTTTTTGCAGTACGTTCTTGAGTTCGATGATCTCGCTTTCCCGATTGCTTTGCTCCCGAAAGCTTTTGGCACGCTCCATGTGCTGGCTATCGGAAAGGCCGCCGGGACGATTGCATCCGTATATCGCACCGAGCGAGACGAGCAGCAAAATTGCCATGACAACACGAAGCGCACTAACACGAATATTGTTTGTTTGCATTTAGGGATTAACTTTTAAGTTGGCGCAGCAAGGCTTTGGCTTCTGCTTCCTCTGAAAAGCGTTTGCCCAAGGCCAGCGCTCGCTCTAGGACTTTCTTCGCCTTTTCGTTATCGCCGGCCTTGTGCAACGCTTGGGCAAGGTGAAATCCGATGTCTGGACTGTCGGCAGCCTGCGAGGCCGCGGCTTCTAAGAGTTCAACAGCGCGAGTTGTCTTGCCCGCGTCTAACATCAGCATCGCATAGGTGTCCGCGATAGCAGGGTTGCTCGGCTGCAGTTTGTAAGCCTCTTCCGCATATTTCACCGCACGGGCGTCTTTAAGTTGTTGCAACGACCAGGCTATGTTGTTTAAGGCAAGCAAGTTCTTCGGATCAGTTTCCAAAATCGTCTGGTAGTGACGCGACGCTTCGAGGAACAAGTTTTTCTTCATCAAGAGGTCGGCAAGATAAATGCGGACCTGTATATCTTTAGGATTATCTTTGAGGTGGTTCTCGATAACGCTCATCGGCGCAGCCTTGCCGGACAATTCTTGCGCATGATGCAATTTGATCAAGATCCCGCCAGATTTGGCCAAGTCGTAAGCATTTTGGTAGGCTATTGCGGCATCGGCCGGTTTGTCCTGCGCTAGGTAAATATCGCCTGCCAGCATGTGGCCTGCCGGCGATTTGGGTGCTAACTTAATTGCATCCTTCGCAATGGGCAGAGCTTCGTCAAAACGCTTGGCTTGGACGCGCAAACCCGCCAATGCGACTTGAGCGTCGAGAAAATCCGGTTTGAGATTTAACGCTTTGACCAATGAACTTTCCGCGGCGCGAGTATCCTTGGCGGCAATCTCAGCTTGGGCCGAACGATAATGAGCAAGCGGTGAATCGGGTTGAATCTTGCTCAGCTTGCTAAACGTTGATATCGCTTCCTCGTTCTGTTCCGCCGAGAGTTGCGCCATACCCAGCAGGTCGAGCAGTTCGGGGTTATCGGGGCTTTGGTTTTGTGCGTCCTGGGCTGCGGCAACGGCTTGTTTCGCGTCGCCAAGCTGTGCGTAATAGCGCACCAGTGCAAGGCTAGGCTGCACGGACTTCGGGTTGGCCGCACGAGCCCGATGTATCCAGTCTAACGCCTCTTTAGACTGCTTGTTCACCATCGCCAGCGACGCTAACGCAAGCATCGCCTGGACGCTGGTTTTGTCCTTAGCTAACACTGCTTCGAAACGCTTCTTTGCGGCATCGGGATTTTTCTCTTGCAGATCAAGCTGGGCAAGATTGGCCGTTGCTGGAAAGTAGGTGGGATTGAGCTCAACGGCGCGCTCAAAATTCTTGCGTGCGTTCACTAAATCCTTTTTACCAACGTAGGCCGCGCCCTTAAAATTGTAGGTGAGCGGGTTGTCAGGCTGTTTCTTTTCCAGGCTGTCGAGCGCCTTCAAAGCGGGATCGAATTCGCGCCGATTCAGATAAGACATTGCCAGCAAAATATCCGCCTGGTACTGGTTCGAATCCATGGAGACCGCTTTTTCTAAATCCACGATGGCAGCGTTACCTTCTCCCGCCGCGAGCCTAGTCAGGCCAAGGCCCGCGCGGATATGGGCGCTCTTCGGATCGATTGTTGTCGCCTTTTCGAGGTACTGAGTTGCTTTGTCAAAATCTCCACTTTGCATGTACGCATCACCCGCCAGAGCAAGGATTTGCGGGTCATCGCCCCAGTTTTTCAAAGCCGGCGCGATGATTTCGATTGCTTTTTTCGGCTGACGGGTGCGCAGTAGCAGCCCGGTTAACAACCTTCGAGCAAGCAGATTATCCGGCGCGGCGTCCAACACCTTACGTAAGTTGGTTTCCGCCTGTTGGTTGGATCCTAACGCGCTGTAAACCGCACCAGAAAGCAGCAGACTAGGCACGTGATTGGGAATAACTTTCAATACATTTTGCAGTGAATCCCGTGCGGCTTCATTTTTGCCGTTACGGAAATGAGTTAGCGCCTGTAAGTAAGTCGCTATCAGGTTACCGGGCTGAGTTTTGAATGCGACATCGATATCGGTTTGAGCTTCCTTGTTCTTTCCCGCGGCCAGTAGAATCGCTGCGCGACTGAGCCGCGCCGCAAGGCTTTGTGGGTTCGCATCTACTGCAGCAGTGTAAGCTGAAGTGGCTTCATCAACATGCCCCTGAAAGCGCTTGAAGTCACCTTTCGCCAACAGCGCGTCTCGATTTTTTGGGTCTTTGTTGAGCGCACGCTCAATCAGCACCAGGGCAGCGCTTACATCCTGATCTATGGCTGCCTTCATGCGCGCCTGCCCGACTAATGCGTCGGGAAACTCTGGACGTGCGGCAAGTGCGGCCACAAAATCAGCCTCGGCCTCCTTAGTCTGGCGCAATGCGGCATGAGCCTGCGCGCGCACCACCAGAATGTCAGCAAGATTAGCCGAGCCCGGAGCTGGCACTTTGACCTCGGACAGAATCCGATCAAACGCGCCTTGCCGTAAAAGCGAACTGGCCAGCTCTGCGCTTGCCTGGGAATAGTTTGGGCTGAGCTCCAGCGCTTTTTTTAGTTCTTTTTCCGCTGACGCACCGTCACCCAGTTTGTTGTGCAATACGCCAAGGCGAAACCGGATATCGGCATTGTTAGGATCGTTCTGCACCGCATTTTTGAGCTGAATCACCGCAGCCTTGAACTCGCCTTTGTCCTGTAGACGCTGGGCGTCTTGGCTGAGTTTTTCTATCGAAGGCGTCCGATCACACCCCATCAGCCCACCCAACATCGGCAGGGCCAGGCTAACAGCTAGTAGTAGCGATCGGGCTATATCCCGAATTAATAAACCCCTGAGGATATTTTGAGTTGGTTGCATATAGTTACCTTGTGTTCGACCCCAGACTGAAGTCACTGGACAAAAAAGCGCCTGTTGGTTACATCGCCTACTTAATGCCGTGGCGGTTAATCAAATCGTAAAGGGTTGGGCGACTGATACCGAGCAATTCCGCAGCCTGCATCATGTTGCCGCCGGACCTCCCCAAAGCACGGACCAATGCTTTACGTTCGGCGTCGTCGCGGACGTGGCGCAGATTGAGCGGAGCCGCTTCCGCATCCGATACGTTAAGCCCTAAATCCTGTGTTGTAATCTGTGGCCCGTCTGTCATGATAACGGCGCGTTTAATAAAATTTTCCATTTCCCGTGCGTTACCGGGCCACGGGTAAGCTTCGATGGCTTGCAGCGCATCGGCTGAAAATCCCTGCAGCGAGCGGCCTTGGCTCTTAGAAAATTTCGCCAAGAAAGCGTGGGCGAGCAGCGCCGGGTCCCCTTCTCGATCGCGCATCGGAGGAATGTTCACGACAATTTCACTCAAACGGTAAAACAAATCCTCACGGAAGCGCCCGGCTTTGATCTGGGCCTGGAGATCTTGATGGGTGGCACACACAACCCGCACATCAACGGCGATTTCCTCACGACCGCCGACGCGCTCAAACACCCGCTCTTGCAGGAAGCGCAGTAGTTTTGCTTGTAGTGCAAAGGGCAAATCCCCGACCTCGTCGAGGAACAACGTACCCCCTTCCGCGTATTCAACCTTGCCTTTTGTCTGCTTTGCGGCCCCGGTGAAAGCGCCTTTTTCATAACCGAACAACTCACTTTCCAACAGATTTTCTGGAATCGCGGCGCAATTGATCGCGACAAATTTCTTGCTGGCACGAACACTGAGCTGGTGTAACGCCCGGGCTAATAACTCCTTGCCGGTTCCGCTCTCGCCCAGCAATAGCACGCTCACATCCGACGGAGCGACTTTCTCCACCGTGCGACATACCTTCTGCATTGCCGGGTCATTGGTAATGATGCCACTGACGGGCGATTCCGTTTGGCGAAGCTGAAGCCGACGGTTCTCCTGTTGTAGATCGTGCAGGCGAAACGCCCGCTCAACGATTAAACTGAGAATCTCAGGATCGACAGGCTTTTGATAGAAATCATAGGCGCCCAAACCGATTGCTTGCACCGCGTGGGCACGATCCTGATTGCCAGTCACCATGATCACCTTGGTGTCGGGCGCTAAGGCGAGAATGTTCTCTAGCGTTGCCAACCCCTCGCTGGCGCCGTCGGGATCAGGCGGTAACCCTAGATCCACCGTTGCCACGGCGGGCTCATGTCTGCGCACCATGGCAATCGCGGTTTCGCGGTCACTGGCAACCAGCACTTCGTAGGCGTCAAAACTCCATTTGAGCTGCTTTTGCAGCCCTGGGTCGTCTTCTACGACAAGTAAGACGCCTTTGGATTGACTCATGTGTGTCCTTGTTAGGCCAGTTCCGCGTGAATGATAGGACTGACCAGCGTTAACGGTAGAAGTATTTTGAAGGTACTGCCAGCGTCAACCTTACTGTCTATTTCTAGCTGACCGCCGAGTTCGGTTATGTATCCCCTGGCTTCATAGGCACCGATACCCATACCCGCCGATTTTGTGGTTTCAAAAGGTTGGAACAGTGTTTCACGAATAAATTCCGCTGTCATCCCCCGTCCCGTATCGCTGACTTCTATCGACGCTTGCCCGTCCACTTGCGACAGCCTAACTTTTACCTGGCCATCTTTAGGCGTCGCCTCAATTGCATTTTGCAGCAAGTGTCCGATAATACGTTCTAGACGTTCTCTATCGGCACGCAAGTTCAGCTTTGTCTCGTATACCTCAAGACTGGGCTTAGGGAGGTAATTCTCTTTAGCTGCCACGACTCGCTGCAGCAAGCTTTCCAGATCAATGATAGTTTGCCCACCTGGTGCGGGGCTTCCGCTGCGTAACTGGGTCAACAAACGCTGCATTTTCTCTACGGAATTCTCAACCGTTTCGATCATGTCATCTAAAAACGCAGGGTTGTTCCTGTGCTTTTGCACATTGGACAGGAGCAGGGACAGTTGTGAGATCAAATTCTTGAGATCGTGCACAACAAATGCCGACATCCGATTAAACGATTCGAACTGACGTGCCACCAACAAAGCTTTTGCCGCCTCAAGCTGCGCCAGATAGCTCGCGGCCTGACAACCGGCAGTGCGCAGCAGATCACTGACTTCCCAGTTGACCGGCATTCTGCCGCGCGATTCGGCCAACACCACAAACCCGAGCAATTGCTCATGTAACATTAGTGGAACGACCATACTCGCACGGGGAATCGCGGTCAACCAGGGTGGCAACGTCAGCCCCTCATACTTCTCAGGTGCGGTCTTATATTCCTTCAAATCCACGACCCATTCTTTGCTGCGCAGGAAGTTCGCAAATAGCCCATCCCCACGTTCGGAACCTGCGGTCTGGGGCATGTTCCAATGGGCTGCGCGCTCATAGGCATCACCATCCAGTTTTAACCACAAAGCGCCGCCCGGACTTTCAACCAATTGTGCGATAGCCTGAATCGAGCGCTCTCGCAAATGCAGGCCAGGCTCGCCCTCGGACAATGTACGGGTAAAGCGCAGCCATTCTTCGCGGTAGTCAAACTTGTAGCTAAAGAAATGCTTACTAAGAAAAACTCTAGCTCTTGCCCGCAATGTCCCCGAGGCAAGCATGACGATCAGCAACAAGAGGGCGCCAAACATGAATGTCGCTTGCAACACACCGCCCCAACTGCCCCCGAAAAAACGCAGGTAATAACCCGCCGCGGCCATCAGCAACAGATAGACACCCGCGCTCAGCAATGTCGCCGAGTGAAAAATAACTCGTCTTGAAACGGCGATTTCCAGCGACCAATCTTGGTTGCGAGCCGCGGATACCGCTACGAGGGGGACGATTAGCGCATTGATGATGCCACGCGCCGCAAAGACCTCTGCGTCGATATGCTTAAACAGCATGGCGTCAGCATAGAGATAGAAGTCATAAGCGAACATGCCACCAGCGCCAAGGCAAAGGAACTTAATCCCCCAGCGTTGATCTTGGCGGGTATTGCGGAATACAAATTCCACTAAAGTCATGCCGGAAACAGCAAGGATAATGCGACCAAAAATCCCGGAGATATAGTGAAGCTGGGTCACCTGCTCGGGAAACCAAATTGGCAGCAACGTTGCGCTCACCAAAACAGCGCAGAACAAGGCCAGGCCACGCGGAAACCATTTTGCAATGGGAGACAGATCCACCCCTGGTGAGGTTTGTGCGCCTAACAAGCTGGAAAAGAACGCGAACCAGGCCGCATTTCGTGCGATTTCGATCACACTCCACCACGTACTGCCCACCCGATCTAAGGCAAATTCGTAGGCAATCAGCGTTGCCCATAACATGGAAACGACGGCCGCTACCATGAGCAGTGCACCTTTGAGGCGACCGCGCCAGCTCGCAACCAAGAGCAACGTCAACAGAAGGAAAGCTACGGCAGCAAGACCGTAGCTAATCGCGCCAATCAGCCCGACCATTAAATGATTTCCAGCATTAGGAGTGAGAGTTCAGCCCAGGGATGTTACATGTTTTTAGATCGAACGCAACCGCTTGATGTCTACTACAAAACGAGGCGCGTCACGTCGGGCATCGCTACGCAAAGCATGGCGTTCTATCAGCGGCTTGGCACAAAATATCGCAAGCGCAGTGTTGCATCAAGCTGCTAGCGAGCGCCCTTACCCCATAACACCACTTGGACCGTATCGATAAGAACCATAATGTCTAAAAACAAACTGTGGTTTTTGACGTAGTAGAGATCGTACTGCAATTTCTCTTTTGCATCTTCAACGGAGGCGCCATAAGGATAGCGTACCTGCGCCCAACCCGTGATACCGGGCTTTATACTGTGGCGTGCCTCGTAGTATGGAATTTCCTGTGCGAGTTGTTTAACGAAAAACGGTCTTTCGGGACGCGGCCCGACGAAGCTCATATCGCCGCGAAAGACATTAAATATCTGCGGTAGCTCGTCTATCCTCAGTTTGCGTATGACCTTGCCAACACGAGTGGTGCGGTCATCGTTATTCGTCGCCCAGACTGGCTTACCCGCTTTTTCCGCGTCCACTCGCATACTGCGAAATTTGCATACGTCAAAGTTGCGCCCGCCTTCGCCGACTCTTTCCTGACGGTATAACAAAGGGCCGGGAGAATCGAGCTTGATTAGCAGCGCGGTAACGGCGATGACCGGCGAGGTGGCGAGCAATAAAATACTGCTTGCCGCCAAGTCGAAGCCTCGTTTGACCGTGTCACGCAAACCGTTGTTGTTAAAACCTTCGCCGAGAATCAACCAACTTGCGTTAAGGGAATCAAGCCGCACTTGGCCCCGCTCGCGCTCGAAAAAGCTCGACAACTCGGTGATTCTCACACCTCTAAGCTTGCATTCAAGCAACTCCTGCATGGGTAGTACACCGCCCCTGCGCTCCCGCACGGCGAGCACAATCTCGTTTACGGCATACTTTTTTACAACCGCATATAAAGATGATTGTTCGTCTCCCAAGATTCGTGTTGGGGTAACGTGATTTTGGCCGCCCTTTACTGGCAAATAGCCAACAATATTCATATTGCGATTGATGCCTTGGCCGCTCACCAGCGCCTCGATATTATCGGCGCGGGTCCCGGTGCCCAGCACGAGGATGCGCGGCTTCATCAAGCCCCAATCGGCCCATTTATAGAACGCGACACGCACCAACACGATGGCAAGAAACGCAATTAATAGCGAGAAACCAAAAGCACCGCGGCCGAACAGCAAATCCGGAACGACGTAAAACGTCAGACTCATGACAGCGAAACCGAGCACGAAACTGGCGCCCAGCCTGAGCAGTACACCGCGCATGGAATCCATGAAATCGCGCTGATACAGACCAAAAGTTGTCATGGTCATGAGCATTACGGCGGAAAACACGGCTGCGATGGGACCAAACCCTGACCGATCACTCACTAGGGGAAGGGCGACCTGGCCAAAACGCAACGATGCACCGAAATAAATAGAAAGCGCCAAGACGACCGCCTCAAAAAAAATTAGCAGCGCGATCGGTATGGGGATGTAGTGATTAAAAACTCGAATCATTGTCGCCTATAGCTGTTATGGATACCCACATATCCGCCGTATTAATATGGCTTTATTATCAGCTCGCCTTGGGAGCCGCTATGGATAAAACCAATTATAGGTGAGTGATTGGCGAATGCCAGAAACGCGAACCATCCCCCTACCAGCCTGGCAATCTAACTGTTTACTAAGAACTTTTTTTGACTAACCGATTTTGGCGCGCCCAACAGGATTCGAACCTGTGACCCTTGGCTTCGGAAACCAATACTCTATCCAACTGAGCTATGGGCGCGAATCGTATAGAATAGCGAAATCGCGACGATTCGTCCATGCAAAGCTGCTTTTGAAAAGAAGTAGTGCTTGTCACTACTATCCGGTTAAAACTCGAATAGATTCAAAGGGTAGTGGGTGGTGTCCTGTTCGGAAATGTAGTTGTTGCCGGCAAAGGCTTGCTGGATGGGCCTCTTCTCGAACAAGGTGAGTGACAAGA
>JBDSJK010000097.1:0-9228 GCA_039917535.1 Burkholderiales bacterium | reverse complement strand
GGCACGGAAAACTCGTTGAATCGAAAGACGGCACGCTCTATACCGCCAATGAGATCATCACGCCGATTCGCGATAGCAAAGGCGCCATCACCCATTTTGCCGCGGTCCAGCAAGATATTTCACAGCGCGAAGCAGTATATGAGCGCGACCATTTTCTTGCCATGCACGATCCTCTTACGGGCCTCCCCAACCGCCACTTGCTGCGCGAGCGAACGCGGGGCGCAATCTCGATCGCGTCGCGTACCGATCAGCAAGTCGCCCTCATGTTCATCGATCTAGACGGCTTCAAAACCGTCAACGATCACCTAGGATCCAGTCGGCGACCAATTACCGACGGCAGTGGGTGAGCGTCTTCGCACAGGTGTGCGGCAGTCTGACACCATAGCGAGGGTCGGGGGAGATGAATTTGTTGCCCTCATCCCGCACATTGACAGGCCGGCATTGGCTGACGGCCTGGCGCGCAAGCTTCTCGATTCACTCGCCTGCCCGCTCGTCGTGCGCGGCCATCTCCTCACCGTCCTAGCAAGCATAGGGATTGCCATGTTTGGCGACACCCTGCTCGACCACGCAGACAAAGCCATGTATCAGGCCAAGCTGCAAGGCGGGAACCGGTACCAGCATTTCGAACGCAGCATGACTCGTGAACATGCTTCACATGCACTTGGCGGTCCCCATTAGCGACACTGGACGCGTCAGGGCGACGCCTTTTTCGAGCAGATTGCGGCGCAGCCGCACTCGGTGCCACGCATCGTCCTGATCGACAATGCAAGGATTCACAAAGGCGAGATTATGGACAAGAAGCGGCGCCAGTGGGCCAAGCACGGGTTGTACTTGTACTATTTGCCGCCCTACAGTCCCGAACTGAATCGCATCGAAATCCTGTGGAAGCACGCTAAGCATTTCTGGCGCCGCTTCGTTGCCAAGAACGGGACAGATCTGCTCGACGAGATTGAATCGTTGATGAGAGATTTCGGCAGCAAGTTCACGATAAATTTTGCCTGACTACTTAGCAGCCCCTTTTTCAGCATCGACGGGCTGCCGTTTACCGAGCCGAACGAGAATCCGGGCCGTGCGATTTGCTCGAGAAATCCCTTTAGCAGGGCCGGCATGTCTCCTAGCCAGAGCGGAAAAAAGAATACGATGTGTTCGGCCCAGCGAATGTCATCCCGTGCGGCGTGCAGGCTGGTCGGGAGCTGGCCGTCTTCCCATTCAGCTTGGCTTGGCAGAAGTGGAAAACGCAAGTCGGCAATATGGATGCGGCGAACCTCATGGCCGCGTTCCAGCGCGCCCTCTCCGTATGCCAGTTCAATGGCATCGCACAGGTGATGATGGCCTGCATCGGGATGCCCCTCGATAAGTAAAATTCGCTTTGTCATGTTATCTCCTTCCTAGCACAATCTGCTGCCAGCACACGCGCGGCCAGATCTGCCGCATATGCTGTTTGACCTGCTCGGAGCGATTTCGATCAACGACAGCGCGACGCCAAGAGGATCTGTCGAAACGCGCCGCCATCCGCCGTCCCACATTGACCCGCGCCGCAAAGCCGACCACCAAAAAACGCTCCGGGATCCATCGCACCGCTTTGACACACATCATGCAGGTCCTCATGCAGCCGCCTATGCTCTCAAGGTTCCATGGCGTGAGAGGGGAACAGAATGATGTCGCTACAGAAGGTATATTGCGGCCGAACTGGGCCCGCAAGGAATCCGCATTCACGCGCTGTCGCCAGGCGCTATCAGACCCGAGTGACCGCGGGGCGGGATGGCTTTGATGAGCTCCTGAACCGCGTCCGCGAACGGGCGCCCGACTACGTGCTTGCCGATATCGTCGAGGTCGGCAATTTTGCCGCCTTGCTGGCTAGTGACCTTTCCCGCCGCACGACTGGCAATATAGAATACATCGATGGTGGTTACAATGTTATGGGCTTTGCTAGCTCTTCAAGCGACACAGACGCGGGAACAATGTGCTGGAAAATGCAGCGTCATTGCAGGCTAGCCGCCAACCGCAGCACCTCCAACGAGCCCGGTTCCGGTAGCCCAAACAGCGGGCTCTGCAAAAATGAGCGGACGCGCGCGCGAGTTTGCTTTGGTTTATGCCATGCTAACCCGCGCCGGCGTCATCGTGCATCCTTCGATGCGGCATGTAAAAGCGTGCCGGCGGCCAGGCTGAAACGATGAATTTCTTCCATCGTGGCCGCCCACCGACGGTGTCTTCGCCGCAATACAGTCACCATTCGCTCAACTTCCGCCAGTGGTCTGCATTGCTCATTTCCGCTTGCGTCCTGCCTGCAACGATCGCCGCAACTGTTCTGATCCTGAGCCTTTACTATCAAGGGCGTGAAAGCATCGAAGCGGCAACATTGCACGCTGCGCGTGCCCTGATGCTGGCGATTGACAATGAGCTTAGCCGAGTAGAAGGCGTGGCGTTTGCGCTGGCCACTTCGCCCAGCCTTGCCAGCGGTGATCTGACTTCATTTGCTAAACAAGCGTCAAGCCTGCCGAGATACGGCCCTGGAACCAATCTGGTTCTCTGGGATAAGAACGGCCATCAGCTGCTGAACACCGTTGCGCACGACGCCACTGCGGCGCGGGCCTTCCAATTACCCGATGCGGTACGTCAGGTGTTTGAGACAGGGCGCCCCACCATTTCGGACCTATATACCGGGCCTGTGACTGGCCGCCGCCTGATTAGCGTCGATGTGCCGGTTTCCCCCGATGGCCAAGTCAAGTATGTGCTGTCGTCACAGATTTTCGGTGAGCAGCTGCAAGAGATTTTGGCGCGCCAGAACATTCCCCAGACTTGGGTGGTTGGGGTACTCGACAGCCGCGGTATCGTCGTAGCGCGCACCCGTGATCCACGTAGATTTGTCGGTACGCCGGGAACGACACGCATACGCGCTCGCATCGCTCAAACTAATGAAGGCATAATCCCCGACCGTACACTAGAGGGCATCCCGGCGGTCGCCATCTTCAGCACTTCGCCCACGTCCCATTGGACCGTGGTTATCGGAGTACACCGTAGTGCCCTCGATGCGAGCCTGTGGAGGGCCATTGCCTGGCTCGCTTTTGGCGTGCTGCTCCTGTTCGCATCGGGGCTGGGGATGGCCAAGCTGATTGGCACCCGGATCGCCGCCTCCGTGCACGGCCTTGTAGCCCCCGCCATCGCGCTCGGGGAGGGACGCCCGGTGACGCTACCGACTTTCCGCTTGCGTGAAGCCGACGAAGTGGGACAAGCCATGCTGATAGCGTCGGAACTTCTTCTGCGGCGCACTATGGAACGTGACGCCGCCGCGCGGGCAGAATACGAGTTGCGAGAAGCGAAACAGGAAGTGGAGCGTAGCGAGGCATTTCTGCGCGGCGTATTCGAAGAGTCGCCGGACGCGGTCCTGCTCGTGGCCACGGATGGGGCGGTCGTCAGGGCAAATTCAGAGGCCGAGCACGTTTTTGGCCACCTGCATGGTCCGCTCACTGGGCTAACTATCGATAATGTGCTGCAACCGTTGAGCGTCCATGAGCGAAGTGCCCGCGAAATACTTGCGGAGGAGGTAGCGGGGCGGCAACGGAGAGAACGATTTACGCTACTCGGGCGCCGCGCGGACGGCAAGACCTTTCCTGCCGATATGATGGTCAGCGCCCTGAGCGGGAAAGGGCACAGGCTCACAATTGTTACCGTACGTGACGTTTCCGACCGTGAACGCAAAGAAGCCGCCCTGAAGGAGAGCGAACATCGCTTTCGGAGCACATTTGAACATGCCCCGATCGGCATCGCTACGGTATCGTTAGAAGGAAAATTTATCGATTGCAACAGAGCGGTCAACGAGATATTGGGCTACGACCAAGACACGCTGCGTGGCCTGGACGCGACCGAACTGATTCACGCGGAGGACCTCACGCTTGAACGCACACAATGCGTACGCCTGCTGCGCGACGATGACCGCGTTAATCAGACTGCGCTGCGTTTTCGTCATAGCGACGGTCATGCAGTGCCCGTATTGATGACACGCGCTTTACTGCGCGACGATCAGGGACAAGCATCGCACTTCATCGTCCAATTACAAGATATTAGTGAGCGCAAACGCACCGAGCAAGAACTCGTGACGCTGAACGAGCGGCTCGAATTGGCCACGCGGGCAGGTGGCATTGCGGTATGGGACTGGAACTTGGTAGAGGAAGAGCTAGTCTGGGATGACCACATGTACGCGCTCTACAAGGTCGCACTGCCTAGCCCGCGCGTCACCTCGGTCGCCACGTGGGCGGCTTGTGTCCACCCGGAAGACTTGGAAAGGGTGGAACGGGAAGGTCGGCAGGCGATCGAACAAGGGGGCGGATTCGCGACCAACTTTCGTATCGTATGGCCGGACGGGGAGATACGTCAGATCCGCGCACATGCCCTCGTTTCGCGTAGCCCGAGTGGAGTCGCGCTACACATGACGGGAGTCAACATGGATGTAACGGACGCTACCGAAAAGGAAGCCGCGATCACCACTGCATTGCTTGAGAAGGAAACATTGCTCAAAGAGTTGTACCACCGGGTCAAAAACAATCTGCAAATGATCATGAGCCTATTCAACCTACAGGCGCGCACGCTACCGCCGGGCATTGCCAGGACCGCTCTCACCGAAGGTGCAAGCAGAGTGCAGGCCATGGCGCTCGTGCATGAAAAGCTATACCAATCCGGCAAGCTGTCGTCCATCATGCTCGATACCTACGTTAAAGACCTGTGTGCCCAGCTGGGCGTAACGGCCTCTGCCAGTACGCGCGGCATCGAGTTTCGCATCGAGGTCGAGCCGATCCAGATCGGCCTGGATACGGCGGTGCCGGTCGGCCTCCTTCTCAACGAACTCATATCGAACAGTCTCAAGCATGCCTTCCCTGACGACCGCAAGGGACATATCTTAGTGCACATCGGCACACTTGACGGCGACACCGTCGAACTACGCGTATCGGATGATGGAGTCGGCTTTCCAGACGATGTTGACCGAACTTCTTCCAGGACCCTCGGTCTAAAGTTGGTGGCCGCACTAAGCAGCCAGCTAGGGGGCGGAAGCTATACACGTGAAAACCGTGACGGCGCCTGCGTCACCGTCACTTTCCGGGCTGATGGCAGCAAGTCTCCACAGTTGTCGCAAGACAGGAGGAAGGACCATGTCGGGCAACGTGAGCACTAATGAGCACCGGCCTCCCAAGGCCAAAATCCTCGTTGTCGAAGACGAAGCGGTGGTAGCGCTGGACCTCAAGGCCCAGATATGCGACATGGGCTACGACGTATGCGCAATCGTCGACAACGGCCGCGATGCAATTGATTGCGCCAATGCCGAGCGACCGGATCTGGTCTTGATGGATATCGTCATCAAAGGATCACTGGATGGCATCGAAGCCGCCGACCAGATCAGCCGATCGCTTCATATTCCCGTGGTGTTCCTGACCGCATATAGCGATGACGCCACGGTTGAGAGAGCAGCGCACGCGGCCCCTTATGGTTACTTGAACAAGCCGTTTCAGAGCCGGGAATTGCGAGCCGGCATTGAGGTGGCCCTGTATAAAGCCAAACTGGAGCAGCGCCTGCGCGATTCAGAAAAATGGTTTGCCTCAGCACTGCGCGGTGTCGCCGACGCCGTCCTGGCCACCGACGAAGCGGGGATCGTACACTTCATCAATCCAGTGGCGGAGCACCTGCTCGGCTGGAGCGCTGACGAAGTTATCGGCCGCGATGTTGCCGATGTCATGCGCCTGCAAGTGCCAGGAACCGGGGCTGAGCTTCCTTCGCCGGCATTACGCGCCTTACGTGAGGACGCCGTGGTCGGGATTGAGTTCGGGACCTTGCTGATTACCCGGAATGGAACGGCCATTCCCATCGACGATTCCGCAGCTCCCATTCGCGACGACCAGCAGCGGGTACTCGGCGCTGTCATGGTGTTTCGCGACGTGCGCGAGCGCTTGGCCGCAGAGCAGCGCCTCAAGCAGAGCGAAGCACGCTTTCGAGATACCTTCGATTTCGCGCCGGTCGGCATGGCACTGGTCAGCCTCGACAACCGTTTCCTGCGGGTCAATGGTGCATTGTGCCAGTTGCTAGACAAAAAGGCTGACGAACTCCTTGGGTCCAGTCAATCCACCTTCGATCAGGTCGAAGAAACCGAACTCGAGCGCGGCCTTCTCAACGAACTGGTGTCCGGAATGACAGCCTCCGTTCAATTTGAAAAACACTATCGGCGCGCCGACAACAGCGATGTCTGGGCCTCGGTCAGCGTCTCGCTCCTGAATGAAAATAATTTGCCCTTGTGCTTTTTGTTCCAAGTTGTTGATGTGACCGAGCGTAAGGCAGCCGAACATAGGTTGGCCCGTCTCGCTCATTTCGATCCCCTCACCGGACTCGCCAACCGGACATGGCTGGCCGAAACGCTAGTTCAATCGATCGCCGTTGCACGCCGTCACAGACACCGCCTTGCACTGGTGTTTCTAGATCTAGATCATTTCAAGCAAATCAACGACACGCTCGGGCATGATGCCGGCGACGAGGCTCTGAAGATCCTGGCGACCCGCATGCGGGCGTCGGTCCGCGCTACCGACGGCGTTTGCCGACTCGGGGGTGATGAGTTCGTCATCCTGCTTCCAGAAATTGACCAGATCGCCGACATACTGGTCGTGACTGACAAAGTTAGGAACGAGTGCAGCCAGCCCGTGGAGATCGCCGGCAAAGAGCTTCAGTTAGGCTTGAGCATGGGAGTCAGCCTGTTCCCCGACGATGCCCAGGATCCGCCTACTTTGCTGAGGTATGCGGACAGCGCGCTGTACCATGCTAAGGCCGAGGGACGCGACCACCTGCAATTTTATAGGCCAGAGTTGACCGCCACGATGGAAAATCGAATACGGCTGGTCACCGCGCTGCGGGTGGCGCTCGAGCGCAACGAATTTGAACTGTACTATCAGGGGATCTTGTCGCTAAAAAATCAAAGGCCGTGTAGTGCGGAGGCATTAATCCGGTGGAACCATCCTGAAATGGGTTTGCTTCAGCCAGATTCCTTTATTGCTATCGCGGAGGAGGTAGGCCTGAGCGTCTCCATAGGGGAATGGGTGATCGGCGAGGCCTGCCGTGAAGCTGCACGCTGGGGCACCGCAATCCCTCTTGGTGTTTCGGTCAATGTGTCGGCTGCGCAGTTTGAAGCCGGCAATTTGGCTCAGATTGTCGAGCGGGAATTGAAGGCTTCTCAACTCGATCCCAAACGTCTATGCATCGAAATTACTGAACAATTCCTGGTCTGTGACAACGACATTACCCGTACCGTCATCAGCGCGCTTAAGTTGCTTGGGGTGCGTATCGCCATAGACGACTTCGGAGTTGGCTACTCCTCCCTGAGTTCAATCGGACGGTTTAACCCGAGCGAGCTGAAAATCGACCGTTCGCTGATTTCTGGCACCGGGGTTGCGGTTGAGCAAGTTGCCATCGTCACCGCAGCCGTGGCGATGGCGCACAGCCTGCATTTAGCGGTCGTCACCGAAGGCGTGGAAACGCTAGCGCAGCAGCAGATGCTACAAGATCTCGGCTGCGACTTTGCGCAAGGTTTCTTGTACGCAGAACCGCGCCCTGCTACGGATTTTGTTGCATGGTTAGCGAAAATCGGGGCCGCCTAATTCGAAAGGCATTGCGCGCGCCAGTTGGCAGTTGCCGACATGCCGACGAAACACCAGTGCGCCAGCTCGATCCCGGCGGCGGCAAGACCAAACACGCCTACCTGTGGGTATAACGATCCAATGCGCTTGACAATAGGCCGTCGACGAACGTGTTCGACTACCAAACCAGCCGCGCTGGTGCGCACACGCGCCTTTCTTGCAGAACTGGGACGGGTACCTGGTGGTCGACGATTACGCCGGCCTTACTTTGCTCAGCGAGTTCGCTGCCGATGTCCTGCGCGATGACGTCAAGGTAATTCCTGGCCCAGCCGCCAACACGGCAGTTGCCAGTGCTCTTGGGAATCTAAATACGATTATGACCGACGGCAAGGTCTGCCGACAATCATTCGCCCTAGTTCGGGCGGCGTTGTGGCGCATTTTCGGTAGTGCTCGCGAGCAGGCGGGCGAAGCCATGAGTTTAGACCTACAGACGAGCACCCTTCTCGCACCTGCGCCGGCACAAGATGCAAATGGCACTCGTCAGGCCGCGCCCACCCCTAGCGATGCCTTACCAGCCCTTCATGGACGCGTCCGTGAGGTCGTTGACCGTGTAGTCGGACGGTACGGCGAACAGCGCGGCGGCCGGCTCCCCGCGCTTCAGGTTGGCCAGGCGGTAAATGGCGTCGCCGCTGCGTGCATCGCTGTGTTTCGAGTACAGCGCGATTTGCAGTTCGGGCGAATACCAGGCTTCGTTCGTCACCACGATCGGCTTACGGTTGCCCACCTCGCCGGCCGGGATCTCGTAGCTGAGCAGTTTGCCTTCGGCCTTGACGCCATCGATGGTCTTGACGCCGAGGTCTTTGGTGCTGGCCTTGGAAGCCCATTTCGCCTCGCTCATGGCGGCGGCGACCTGCGGACCGAAATTCGGGTTGGCGCTGATATTGGGCGGCATGCGCTTGATGACGATCTCTTCGATCTCCTTGTTGTCGACCGCCGGCGGCTTGCCGTCCTTGCGCTGAGCCTCGATGCGCGCCTTGATGGCGGTGCCGGCGGCGGCGCCGAAGGCGGCAGCTTTGGCCCCCAGCTTGTCGTGGTTGAGCTTGAAGGCGAGCCGGCTGAGCGGGCTCAGGGTGTAGACCGTGTTGTCGGCGGCGGTACGGATCGTCACGCTTTGCACCTCGCCACTGGCGGAGAGGGTTTCCTTGCGCGTGTTGCCCTGGCTGTCGCGGTAGTACATGGTGATGATCTTGGTGGCGATCTGGTTGCCGTCGCCCAGGGTCCGTTGGCTCTCCCGGATCTCCTCGGCGCTGTATGGCGCATTCTTGACCGGCTTGCCAAGCAGGGCGTCGGTCGGCCAGGCGTCCGGCTGGCCCGGGACGTCGTCGGCCCGGGCCGGGGCAAACAGGCAGATGAGCAGCGTAGCGAGTACAAGTTTCTTGGTGTTCATGACAATCCTCTGATGGTGGGGGTTAATTCAGGGTTGAAAGACGCAGTGCCAGCGGCTGGCCGTCGGCGCCGACCAGCATTTCGGCACGCACCCGACCGCCGGCCGTTTCGGGTGTGATCGGCACGCCCAGCGCGGCCAGCGCGGTGCGTGCGACTTCGGTCTCGACGATGCGCG
>JBDSJK010000096.1:0-11181 GCA_039917535.1 Burkholderiales bacterium | reverse complement strand
TGAATCGAAACCTGACTCCTGCGCAAATCAAGGCAATCTTACAAAGTACCGCACGACGCCCGTTGGTGCCAACGGATTTGGGTTTGGACTGTAGCATCGACACAAATCGGCACTGTTACAATTATTTGGTAGACGCAGCGGCCGCCGTGGCAGCCGCGCAAGACCCGATGCTCAATACCGTCGACGGCAACGGAAATAATTTAAGCTTACTCAATTTCGGCTCGGTTTCGCTCGGTAGCAATTCGCAAAGAGAGCAGATTGTGGTGCGAAATCCCTTCGGCACGCCAATCCGCATTTACGACGTAAAGCTGGCCGGAAAGGACAACGGCGACTTTAATGCCGCTACGACATGCGGCAATGCTCTGCCGGCCGCGGCTTACCCCTTCGATCTTCAAGCCGGTGCAAGCTGTAGCATCGACGTGACGTTTAAACCTACGATCGAAGGCGTGCGCGCCGCCGAAGTAGTGATCGCAAGCAACGTTAACATCCCCGTGAGCGTGACCGGCAGCGGCGTCGCCGGATCGAGTGGCGGCGGGAGTTCGGGCGGAGGGTGCACGCTGAGCGCAGTGAACTCGCTTGATCCAACGCTATTGCTGCTGGCTGGGTTGAGCTTAATTTATTTCGCCACGCGGCGTTTGCCGCGCCGCTGAACGTGCGGGCCATACTCGCGGATCTTGGCCTTGATCATTGTCCAAACTTTTTTCGTGACTGGCAATTTTTAGCGGCACTTGCGGCGGGTGTACTGTTTTGGCTGGCACTGGACTTTATTTTTCCGAATGCTCGTCCCGCGCCATTTTATTGGGACATTTTTTTGTCGCTCTGCTTGCTGCAGCCCTTGATGGAAGAGCTTATTTTTCGCGGCGCACTCCAGGGCGAATTGCTGCGTAGGGTTTGGGAGCAGGAAAAGATTGCGGGCCTTAGCGTGGCCAATTGGATAACCTCGTTGGCATTCATGGCGCTGCACTTTATCGCCCATCCGCCGCTGTGGGCCGTAGCGGTGCTAGTTCCGTCGCTGCTGTTCGGGCATTTCCGCGAGCGGTTCCGCAGCCTTTACCCGCCGCTTAGCCTCCACATCTACTACAATGCAGGGTACTTTCTGACTACAGGGTTTTCTACATGAACCACACGTTACAACAACGCGGTTTCACGCTCATCGAAGTCATGGTGGTACTGGTCATCCTCGGCATTCTGGCGACACTGGTGGTGCCGCGCATCATGAGCCGCCCCGACGAAGCGCGCATCATCGCAGCGAAACAAGATATCAACGCCATCGCCCAATCGCTCAAACTGTATCGTCTAGACAATCACGCCTATCCGTCGACGGATCAAGGCTTGCAGGCATTAGTCACCAAGCCCGCCGGGCCACCGCTGCCGCCGAACTGGAAAACCGGCGGCTATCTGGACCGCTTGCCGAAAGACCCGTGGGGAAATGAATACAAATATTTGAACCCCGGCGTACATAACAGCAACGACGTGGACATCTTTAGCTTAGGCGCCGACGGCGCGGCCGGTGGCGAGGGTAATGACGCCGATGTCGGCTCCTGGAGTCAATAGCAACCACGCCATGAAGCCCAGCCAGCGCGGCTTTACGCTGATCGAGATCATGGTGGTGATGGTCATCCTGGCGATCATGATGACCCTGGTCAGCGTTAATTTTTCCCAGGACGACGGCCGCGTACTCAACGATGAAGCCAACCGTCTCGCCTCATTGTTGGAACACGCGCAAAACGAAGCGATGATCACGGGGAAACCCGTTGCCTGGTCTGCCGCAACGGGCAAATATCAGTTTTGGCAGCGTGGCAAAGAAGGCAAATGGGATGAGCCAAGCCGTGACGAAATTATGCGCGAACGAACCTTTCCGATCGCCATTGAATTCGGCGAAATCAAGGTCGCTGGCAATCCAATCAAAGCGGACGAACGCTTAATTTTTTTCGCGGGCGGTTTGAATCCACCGTTTGAATTAAAGCTCAAATATCAAGACAAACAACTCACCATACACGGCGGCGCAACCGGTCGCGTGACGGTTGATGACAAGGCATGAAACGCAACGGGTTCACACTCATCGAAATTTTGATCGCGCTGGCCATCCTCGCCATTGCCCTTGCCGCGGCGGGCCGCGCCATCGGCGCCGCGGTAGACAGCGCCCGCGCGCTCAAGGAACACACGCTCGCCGAATGGGTGGCGCAGAACCGGCTCAACGATGAATTGGTGCGGCGCTCCTGGCCGCAAACCGGCGTCCAGAGCGGCGATGCGAGCCAAGCGGGCGCCGGGTTCACGTGGCGCGAAGACACCTCAACAACGGAAAATGCTAAATTTCGCAAAGTTGAAATCAAGGTGTTTGCCAAAGGCGACGAATCCCACGCGCTCGCTCAGTTGACCGGTTATCTGACTGACCCAAACTAATGAAATCACGCCACCGGGGCTTTACGCTAATCGAAGTGCTGATCGCGATCACGCTGTTTGCGGTGATGTCCGGCCTTGCCTATCGCGGCCTGGCGTCAATCTTGAACGCCAAAGAACGGGTAACGCAGGAAAATGTAAAATGGCGTGGGGTTGCTATGTTCTTCGCGCGGCTGGAAAACGATCTGCTCGCCGCCGTGCCGCGGCCGATTCGTGACAGCAATAATCTGCAGGCCGAAGCGTTTATCGCTAAAGCAGTATTCAGCAAAGAAAGCGAAGGCCAACTGATGTTCACGCGCATGGGCTTGCCCGGCACGGAAGGTGTGTTGGCCGCGCCGCAACGCTACGGATATCGGCTAAAAGATCGCACCATTGAAACCATGGTGTGGCCGGTGCTGGATCAAGGCAAGCGTACCGTGCCGGCTATTTATCCAGTGCTCGAAGGCGTGACGGCGCTGAAACTGCGCTACCTTAACGCCGCTAACCAATGGGTGGAAGGCTGGCCCGTGGGTGTTGCGAATCCAGCAATTTCAGCCCAATTGCCGAAAGCCGTTGAGGTGAGTTTAACGCTGGAAAGCGGAGAGGAACTCACCCGTTTGATGTTGGTAAATTCATGATCAAACTGCGCAAGATACAAAGTGGCATCGCCATCATCATGGCGATGTTGATCGTGGCGCTGGCCACCAGCGTCGCTGCCTTTGCTGCGTGGCAGCAAAACTTGTGGATGCGCCAGGCAGAAAGCCTGAGCAGTCAGGCCATGGCGCTCGCGGCAAGCCGGACAGCGCTGACGTTAGGCCGCGAAGCATTGGCGGAAGATGCACGCAATAATCAGGTTGATCACCTCAACGAACCCTGGGCCAAATATGCCTTGATCACCCCAGCAGACGGCGGCGGCACCGTCACCGGCAAGATCGCTGATCAACAGGGCTTGTTCAACGTCAACAATTTGGCCGCCACTGATCCAATCCAGCAAGCGCTCGCGCTGCAGTGGTTTGAGGCGCTGCTCACCGCGCTTGATCTGCCCAAGCCTACGGCCTTGGTTGAGGCTTTAAGAGACTACATCGACCAAGATGATCAAGGCCCGTTTGAAGATTTGAATTATCTCGGCAAAGCGGAACCTTATCGCACCGCCAACGCGCCGTTGCAAAGCATAGCGGAACTCAGCCGGGTAGAAGGTTTTGATGCGGATGTGATGAAGAAATTGCGGCCTTTTATTACCGCCATTCCCGTTTTTGGCCGGTTGGTGCCAGGCCTCATCATTCCCCCCATTGCGACTACGCCCATCAATATGAACACGGCGCCGGTTGAAGTTCTAAACGCGGTATTTGGCGCATCGGCAGGTGCGGCCATTGGGTCTCTGCGCGATACCAAATTTTTCAGCGATGCGGCGGATTTTGACGCTCGCACGGCCAGCCTGTTGCCTCCCGTTGACGCGAATAAACCCGCCCAGCATCCCTGGGGGTTTGCCGGCGGGACTACCGGGGTTGGCAACATCGACACGAAAAGCGACTATTTTTTAGTGTCTGCCGTAAGCCAGTTCGAGCGCACTCAATTTGGCTTGCTGGCGCTGATAAAACGTGAGGCAGTTGGCACTAATCCGCCGACTAATGTTGTTTGGCAACAACAAACTTTAGACTGACAGCATACTGTTAAATGACCATTCTTCAAATCTACCTGCCGGAGGTGGGACTGCCCGGCGAAAATGATGTGCCGCTGCGTTACGCGTTGCGCAACAACGCCGGCGAATTGAGCCGCAGCGGGGCCGCGCCCCGCGCGGAACTGCCGCGAGCCGACCAGGTGGAGGTCATCGTGCCGGCCAGTTTAGTGTTATTTACGGAGGTCAAGCTGCCACCCGTGCGCGGCCAGAAATTGCGCCAGATGTTGCCCTATGCGGTTGAAGATAAAATTCTCTCGGACCCGGAACTTGTGCAAGTGGCAACGGGCACCCGCGCCGACGATGGCGTAACGCGCGTCGCCGTCGTGGATCGCGGCTGGCTCACGGCGGCCATTCAACAACTGCAGCGTTTGGGCCTGCGGCCCGAACGCGGCTTTACAGAAACGTGCTTACCGGAGTTGGAGGCCACCGCTTGGACGTTAGTCTGGGACGGCGGCGAAGGCTTTGTGCGCACCGCGCCAGGCGCGGGCTTTGCGCTCGACAGCATGGGCCAAACCGATGTGCCGCTAGCGCTGATGAAATCCGTCGAAGAAGCACGCGCCAAAAATGCCGCGCCGGAAAAGATTATCTTTCGAGCCGCCGATTCCTCGCTGCAAATGCCCGACCTCGCCGCCTGGACCGAGCAGCTTGGCGTGCCTGTCGTGCCGGGCCAGGATTGGCAGTGGGCACCGCGCTTTTTGAATACTAGCAGCGCGATTAATTTGCTGCAGGGCGAGTTCGCGCCCGCTTCCAGCCTGCGCGAAGTGTTGCCCCAGCTCAAGCCGATTCTGATCCTAGCCGCTTGTATTATCGCGGCGCAGATTCTAGCGACCAGTGTCGATTGGTGGCGCTTGAGCCGTGAGAAAAAAACGCTGACCACCGAAATGGGGCAGATTTTCCGCAAGACCTTTCCCGAATCCAAAATTGGCGACGACCTGGTCACACTGCAGATGCAACGCAACCTGGCTGACTTGCGCCGCGCCAGTGGCCAGCCGCAAAGCGATGATTTTATGCCGCTGCTCGCCAAGTCATTGCCGTTGCTCAATAGCGTGAGCCGTGTCGACGCGCTTAACTACGATCAAGGTGTGCTCAAACTCGATCTGCTTTATCAAGATGCTGCCGCCGCGGAAAATCTCAAGATTGATTTGATCAAGACGCTGCCCGGCGCAAAGATTGAAGCAAGCAATCAAAAGGAAGGCGGCGTGAGCGTGCGTCTGACGATTTCGGGAGCGGGAAAATGAAACAACAATGGCTAGAATTCTGGCAAGCGCGCAATGCTCGAGAACGCATGATCCTGACCTATGGAAGCATCTTTCTCGCCTTGGCGCTGCTCTATGGCATGGCCTGGTTGCCAGTGAGTGAACAACGCAGGAAACTCAGCGCCAGCCTGCCGCACCTGCGCACCCAAGCCGCACAATTGCGTTCCGATGCACAACAGGTCATTGCTCTGAGAGCCAATACCAGTGCGGCTTCTGGCAGCACCAGCGCCAAGAGCAGCGTGGAGAATGGCTTGCAGGCCATGGGTCTGCGGGACAAAGTGAACGCCATTGATCGTGTCGATGATCATCGTGTGCGGATTACCTTTAACGCCGTTGCGTTTGACGGCCTGCTTGGCTTCCTGGAGGCGATGCAAAGCGAACAACGTTTGCGCGTCGAGGCTTTGCAAATGGAAGGCTTGCCTCAAACGGGGCGGGTGAAAGGCACGGCGACCGTGGCCGGCCCCGAGGGAACGCCATGAGGCTCGCGCTATCCGCCATGCGCTTGCCGTCATTGCGTTATTTTCTGTTTGCCATTTGCCTTTATTTTTTATTCCTGCTCGTCACCGCGCCCGCCTGGGTCATCGTCTGGGCAATGCCTAAGCTCACCAGCCTACCGATTAACGTTCAAGACAGCCGCGGCAGTTTGTGGCGCGGCGAATTTTCAGGTGTGAGCGCCACCTTGCCCGCGGGCCAAACCGTGCAGCTTGACCAAATTCAATGGCGACTCAAGCCGCTAAACTTGCTGCGTGCCGAGGCGGCCGCGCAAGTGGAAGTCAGTGGCCCGATGCTACAGGGGCAAGGCACCGTTGCAAAAGGCGTGTTCGGCGGCATTAAGTTACGGGATTTCAGCGCCACCGCGCCGGCGAGTTTATTGTCACTCGCGGTGCCGGCACTGGATATTTGGAAGCCCGGCGGTACGCTAAATTTCAAGACGGCAGATTTCAGCTACGCGGGCGTCAACAGCGTAGGGAAAGCAAGCGCCGTGTGGCAGAAAGCATCACTGGCGCTGAGTGCGGTCAAGCCGCTCGGCGAATATAATTTCGTACTTGATGCAAACAATGGCGCGTTAGGCTACCAACTCACCACCGTGTCCGGCGCGCTACTACTTGAAGGCAAGGGCCGCTGGGCGGAGAAAAATCCGCCCAGCTTTCTCGGCTCCGCCCGCGCCCAAGCCAAGTACACTAGCCAACTCAGTGACTTGTTGCGTTTGTTTGGGCCAGTCGACGCCAGCGGCGTGGTGCGCTTGAGTTATTCGCCGCAGACGCCGACGCAATAAGTCTGCTAATTACTGGTTGACGATATCGCCCTTCATCGAACCCAGCGCGGCGAGATTCAGCCGAGGAGGTGGTCGAAGAGGTGTATTTGCCAGCCTGGCAACAAGCTGCACGCTACGATTGCCGCCGCGGCAAGCCGCTCACCTGGCTGCTCACCATCTGCCGCAGCCGCGCGCTGGATTGTTTGCGCCGCGTGGATGAGGCGATTTCCCATCCGGAACCGGAAATACTGGTGGATGAGCCCTATGATGAGCGAGCAGATCCCGAGGCCTTGTTGCTCGCCGTCGAGCGCAATTCACGGCTCTATGCCATACTGAATCAGCTATTACCGGTGCAGCGGCAATTGCTGGCCTTGGCTTTTTTTCGCGGCTTGACCCATCAAGAAATCGCCGACCCTACCCACCTGCCGCTGGGCTCAGTTAAAACGCACGTTCGCAAAGCTTTAGAACAAATGCGCGATCGTTTAGCACAAGTTAATTAAGAACGCCATGAAAACTAACACTACAACAGCCGCCGTGCTTGATCAGGACATCGTTGCAGCACTTGCCCTTGGAATTGCGCAGGTCAGCCCGCCCGTAGCAACTCAAACAGCCCTGCGCGCCGGCACAACGCTGCCCGCTGCCGGCGATGCTCATCTGACCGTCCATGCCGGTGCCGAGGGTTGGGTAATAATATTTCCCCTGGTGCAGATGAGGACGCTGTTCGAATCGCAAGACGGTCGCGGCGTGCTGGTCCGCATGGAGGCAGGCGGGCGATTGCCCCCGCATGAACATAACACCGACGAGGAATGTGTAATCTTGGAAGGCGAACTTAGCATCAGCAACCTTACCGTGCGCGCAGGTGATTTTCATTTAGCACGAAAAGGTATTCCCCACGGCGAACTCAACTCGAAAACGGGTGCGTTATTTTATATTCGCACCGGTGCTAATTTTGTATTTAAAGCTAGTCGTCCCTAGTCCTGCACGCAGCCGAAGCAAGTTTTAGTTTTGGCAGACCCCAAACCCTCACCCTACCGCGCGCCCTGGTGGTTGCCGGGCGGGCATTTGCAAACTTTGTACGGCGCTTTGTGTGCGCCGTTATCACCGGTGTCATACCAACGCCAGCGCTGGGACACACCCGATGGCGATGTGGTCGTGGTTGATTTTGTCGCCGGCCCCGTTGACGCACCGCTTGTGGTCTTATTCCATGGCCTGGAGGGCGGCTCCCAGAGCCATTATGCGCGATCCCTAATGAGTCATATTCAACGCCTGGGCTGGCGCGGGATGGTACCTCATTTTCGCGGTTGTGGCGGCGAGCCGAACCAACTGCCCCGCGCCTATCATTCCGGCGATAGCGCTGAAATCGATTGGATGCTACATAAGGCTCGAGAACACGCCGGTTCGAGGCCGCTGTTCGCCATGGGTGTTTCTCTAGGCGGAAATGCATTGTTGAAGTGGTGCGGCGAACAGGGCGCCGCCGCAGCGGAACTGCTAGCTGCGGTCATTGCCGTATCGGTTCCCTATGACCTGCACGCCACGGGCGACCATCTCGCTCTAGGCTTTAATCGTGTTTATACGTGGAATTTTCTGCGTACTTTAAAGACGAATTCTCGCTTGAAATTGGCGCGTTTCCCCCATATTTTTGATCTTGAAAAAATGGAATCCGCCCGTAATATGCGTGAGTTCGATGACGCCGTGACCGCACCACTACATGGCTTCAAGGATGTAAACGATTACTGGACACGGGCAAGCAGCAAACCTTGGTTACAGCATATACGCGTGCCAACGTACTTGATCCATGCCTTGAACGACCCGTTCACACCGCTGGCAAGCTTACCGAACGAACGAGAAATATCCGAATCGGTCGAGCGACACTACTGCGCAACGGGTGGCCACGTGGGCTTTATTTCTGCGCCGTTTCCAGGGCAACTGAACTGGCTAGGGCAGACGGTCGAAATGCTATTCAATCAACACTTAGAAAAACCGACGCGGTGATATATGTCTACGTCACTGATCAAGCAGGCCGTTGCGCATCGCTATTAGCGTGATTTCGGCTGAATTTGCGGCGTTGAGCTTTTGCTTAACGTTGTAGAGGTGCGTGCCCACGGTGCGCGGGCTGAGAAACAACTTCTCGGCGATCTGCGCAACGGATTGTCCCTTGGCGAGCAGCATGAACACTTCAAATTCGCGATCAGACAATACCTCTACTGGGCTTTGTTCGCCGGTGAGATGCTGTACCGCCATGGCTTGGGCGAGCTTGGAATCTAGAAAGGTTTTGCCTGCCGCCACATGGCGGATCGCCTGCATCAACTCCTCGGCGGCACTGCGCTTTGACAGATAGCCCACGGCACCCGCTTTCAGTAGCCGCTTAGGATGGCTGCTGTCTTCATGGGCGGAAAGGATCAGAATCTTCGCGCTAGGATCTTTTGCCAACAACCGCGAAACCGCCTCAAGCCCCCCAATACCGGGCATGGAGACGTCCATCACCACGACGTCGGGCTTGATCTCGGGATAGCGCTTGATCGCCTCTTCCCCGGATTCCGCTTCGGCAACCACGTGGATGTCATCGGAGCCCTGCAGCAGCAGCTTGAAGCCCATGCGTACTACCGCATGATCGTCGACCAACATGACTTTGATTCCAGAATTTGCCATCTAGACTGCTTCCTTTTTAGTAATCGGCAGCGAAACTTTCACGGTAACGCCGTGATCGCTATTGACCTCAAACTTGCCACCCAGCCCTTCGGCGCGCTCCCGCATCCCCATGAGACCAAATCGCTCCTCACGATCCGCTTGATCGGCCGGCAGGCCACGACCATTGTCGCGAACAATTAGGATCAAACCATCATCGGCTCGCAGATTCACTTCCGCTTCACTTGCGCCCGCATGGCGAACGATGTTAGTCAAACACTCTTGCACAATGCGATAGGCAGCGATGCTCACATCGGGATCGAGGTGGTTGAAGTTTCCCGCTAATTTGAGATCAAATTGTATCGCAGGATGACGCGCCTGCTGGGCGCTGACTAATTCTTGCAGCGCGTCGTGCAAGCCGAGCTTATCCAACGCGAGGGGTCGCAATTGCCGCACCATGCCGTGCATGGAATCATACATTTGGCCCGACACGTCAACGATCATCTGCGCAGCTGACTCTACGTCCATGCTCTTGTCCTTAGACCGATTGACCAGCGAGGTCGCGATGGTCTTTACGGCGGTAACCGATTGACCTAGCTCGTCATGAAGCTCCAACGCCAAGTTACGCCGTTCCTCTTCGATGTGGTGCTGAATGAGTTGCGTTAGTTCGCGATTTTCCTTGAGTTCCGTTGCGGTTTGTTCCGCTTGGCGTTTCACGGCAAAGCTTTCTTCTACCGCCTGAGCCATGCGGTTAAACGTATCGGAAATGGCGGCCATTTCGCGCAATTTAAAGCGCGGCAAGCGGGCGTGGAATTGCCCTAACTCCATTTTGAGTAGGCCACGGACAATATCCTTAACTGGGTTGAGCGCACGGCTAGCAAACCAAAAAACAATCAGATTAACTAAAACAAAAAACGCGATCGATAACCAAAACAAATTGAGCAAATCATCCCAGGCATCCAATACAGACCGCGATGTTTCGGGCAGTATCCAGAGCTTGCCGGGCCCGACTTTTAGGGGTATCGGCGTCACCTGCGGTGAAACGAGTTTTGCGAACCACGCCGGTGCTTTCCGACCTACTTTGTAAGGAGACGGGGGTGATTCGTACAGCGGAATACCCGAAGCGCTGTCAAGCCGGACTTCGTGAGCGCGGATGCGGCCTAAATGTTCCAAGAAGCCGACCAGCGCTCGGGGTGATGGCTGACTGCCCTGGATTTCCTCGTTTTTAATGACGTTAGCGAGAAGCTGTACCGTCACCTTAGTCGTGGCCTCCATCTCCTCACGAATAGAACGGCGCGACGCATCAATCTCCAGCGCAGCAAGCGCGACCACAAAAAACAGCATCACAAGGGTGATTAGCAAATTGATCTGGAAACGCAGGCTCATGTTGCTATGGTACTAAGGATGTGCCTGCTTTAGTAGCGCCGCCGTCCATTAAGATGGTTCTTTGGCCATGTAATGATAGCGATAAATATTGTTATGTCTGTGCGTTACGTGCTTCTCTTAAGGTTTATCTCTACAAAATTATCACGCTATCATGAAAATCACTAGCCTTATTTACAGAATAATGCGTTGTACTAGTTTGGCACGACGCGCAATATGTAAGGGTACTTTCACCACCCATTTATTAATGTCACCGAGGAGCTTAATCATGTGGACCAAACCCGAATTTGCTGACCTGCGCTTTGGCTTTGAAGTAACCATGTACGTTGCTAACCGCTAAATTTATCTAATGAAAATCATTAGATAAATTTACAGATTTTCGCATTGAAATAAAGTACTCCAAATCCCACAATAATTACTGAGTCGTCCAGTTGTGGGCTGATTCATTAGTGTGTAACTAAACTTTAACTAAGGAGAATTAAAAATGTGGACCAAACCTGAATTTGCTGACCTCCGTTTCGGCTTTGAAGTAACGATGTACATCGCCAATCGTTAAGCGATAGGCGTTAAGAAAAGGGGGCCCTCAAAAGCCCCCTTTTTGTTTG
>JBDSJK010000095.1:0-5457 GCA_039917535.1 Burkholderiales bacterium | reverse complement strand
GGGCACCCAGCCCGCTTCCAGGTGAGCACGCGCCACCCTAGCATAGTTGCGATCAAAAAACGCCATGAAGTTTTGCGCCAGGTATTGTTTATCGCGATCGGACAAAGTGCCCATGATGCCAAAATCGACACCGGAATAGCGGCCATCTCGGAGTACGAAAATATTGCCGGGATGCATGTCCGCATGAAAAAAGGCATCGCGAAAAACCTGTGTGAAAAAAATCTCCACGCCGTCGCGGGACAAGCGTTTGATGTCGATGTTGTGGTGTTTCAGCGCTTCGAGATCATTCACGGGAATCGCGTCGATGCGTTCCATTACCAAGACCTTGCTGCGGCAATAATCCCAATAGATTTCGGGCACATAGAGCAAGCGCCCGTCGGCGAAATTGCGCTTTAGCTGACTGCCGTTAGCGCCTTCGCGGATCATGTCCAACTCGTCAAGTATGGTGCGTTCGAAATCGGCCACGACCTCACGCGGCCGCAGACGCGGGCCGTCGCGAAATAATTTTTCTACCATCGCGGCGAGCACTTGCAGCAGGGACACGTCTTTTCTGATCGACTGCTCGATGTCGGGTCGCACGATCTTGACGGCGGCTTCCCGGCCTATTTCCTTACCCGATCCGATGATCGCAAAATGAACTTGCGCAATCGACGCACTGGCCACAGGCGTGAGATCAAACTCGCGAAAAATTGTGGTGTAATCCTGCTCATAGGCGCTGTTCAAGGCGGCTATTACCTGCTGCGCGGAAAAGGCTGGCACACTATCCTGCAGTTTGGACAACTCCGCAACGATGTCAGCGGGGATAAGATCCGGGCGGACCGACAATAGCTGACCGAACTTGACGAAAATGGCCCCCAACCGCTCGAACGCAAGGCGCAAACGCTCGGCTCGCGACCGGCTCAGCGGCCGGAAAAACAGCAAGCCGCGCAGCAGCGCGCGCAGCCAACCCAAACGTCTCGGAATCAGGAATTCCTCAAGGCCGTAAGCGAATACAACATAGACGATTTTGAAAAACCGCAGAATACGCATTAGGTGGATTTTTTTTCCTGCAACAATTCGATGCGTTTTTCCAGCCGTGCCGCAGCGTCGCGCAATTCGTCGACTGAGGTGATAAATTCCGCGACCTCGCGAGGCTTGGCGAGCACCGGGCGTTCTTCGGTCAAATAATCGCGCAGCATGATTTGTAAACTATCAACCGATTTTTGTCCCCATGCGACTGCGCCGCGCGCCGTGGCGCCAATGCGATGGGCGGCGATATCGCCGACGACTTTGCTCAAATCTTCTTCGTAATCCCACTCAAGGTGTTGTGCTACATAGGCGAGCGCTTGGGCAAAGCTAGTGTCGCCTGTCATCTGCGCCTCGTTCAGCGCGGTGCGGCCTTGCGCCAACGCGCGCAGCAATAGCGGCGTAGGCAGCATCAAGGTGAGATCTTCACTCGCCTCGCTCGTTGCCGCGCGTACTTCGCCGCTCGCCTCGACACTGAAACGGAGATTGATGAGCCCGCAAGCGACATGCACGGTTTTTCCCGCATGGGGCGCGAGGCGCTCCAGCGCCCATGGCGCAGCCTGCAGCAGATGATTGATGGTTGCGGCAGCCGTGACAGCGAGCATGCTTACAGCACGAAACCGCGATGCACAGCGACTACGCCGCCGGTGAGATTGAAATATTCGGCTTTCTCAAGCCCCGCGTCGGTCATCATATTTTTTAGCGTTTCTTGGTCGGGGTGCATGCGTATCGATTCGGCCAAATAACGATAGCTCGCTTCGTTGCGCGCCACCCATTTGCCGAGCAATGGCAACACGTTGAAGGAATAAGCATCGTAAGCCGGTTTCAGCGGCTGCCAGACTTTGGAAAATTCCAAAATAATCACTCGCCCGCCGGGCCGCAACACGCGCCGCATCTCGGCCAGGGCACGATCTTTGTGGGTCATGTTGCGCAAACCAAACGCGCACGTCACCAGGTCAAAATAATTCGTCGGAAACGGCAGCCTTTCGGCATCACACTGCAACACGGGACAAAGGATGCCCTCGTCCAACAAACGATCGCGACCCACCTTGAGCATGGAATTGTTGATGTCCGTGAGCCACAACTCGGCATTAGGCCCGGCGTCCTTGGCGAACAAACGCACTAAGTCGCCGCTGCCACCGGCCAAGTCCAGCGCCCGTTCCCAGGGCTTCAACGCTGCAAGCCGCACGGTATAACGCTTCCAGAGGCGATGCAGCCCGGCGGACATAAAATCGTTCATCACGTCGTAACGACCGGCGACGGAGTGAAATACGCCGGCGACTTTAGCAGCCTTTTCTTCCTCGGCCACTTGAGTAAAACCAAAATCCGTTTGCTTAGTCATTTTGGGTCTCGGCTCGCGCCCGCCTCGGCCATGCGCTCTAGGTAAGTCTGCCAAAGTTGCGCTTGGCCGCTACCCAATTCGTGCAAATAATCCCAGGAATAAATGCCGGTATTGTGACCGTCGGAAAAATGTAGTTGCACGGCATAATTTCCCACCGGGTCCACCTTGTTTAACGCGATTTCTTTTTTGCCGGCCTGCAAAATTTCTTGCCCCGGACCGTGACCGCGCACTTCCGCCGAGGGAGAATAAACGCGCAGCAATTCGAACGGCAAGCGAAAGGTTTCGCCGCTGTCATAGCTAATTTCCAGCAGCTTCGACACTTGATGAACTTTAATTTCTGTTGGATTGGGCATTATTACGAGCTATTCTGCGGGCGGGACACTGCGTTAAACCTCGATTATGATTATTAATCTAGGTCTAACGCAACTCGATGTAACAAAAACGTCATGCGGATGAAGTAAGCTTGACATCAAAATGTCATTTATCGGAAAGCGATGGCTGCACGAATATTAGTCGTTGAAGACGAACCCGCCATTCAAGAGTTGCTGGCGATCACCCTGTCCGGCGCGGGCCACCAGGCTTTAATCGCCGGGAGCGCCGATGAGGCCTATCGTCAGACGCAAGACGTGTTGCCGGACTTAATTGTTCTCGATTGGATGCTGCCTGGCATGAGCGGTTTGGAGTTCGCGCGCAAGCTGCGTGCCCAGCCGCGCACGCAGGCCATACCCATTATCATGCTCACGGCGCGCGCGGGGGAAAGCGATAAACTGGCCGGGTTGGAAACGGGTGCGGACGACTACATCGTCAAGCCGTTTTCTACTCGCGAACTCAACGCCCGCATCAAAGCCGTACTGCGGCGGCGAGCGCCGCAAATGGTTGAAGACCGCGTTCAAATTGGGAACCTGGTGCTCGATCCCGCGACTTATCGCGTGAAAGCAGGCGCAACCGACATTCAGCTAGGGCCGACAGAATTCAAGCTACTGCATTTTTTCATGACCCACCCGGAACGCGTGTACTCGCGGGTGCAACTGCTCGACCATGTGTGGGGCGATCACGTGTTTATCGAAGAGCGCACCGTGGATGTGCACATTCGCCGGCTGCGCGCGGCATTGGAAGTGGGCGGGGAAGATATCCGCGTTGAAACGGTGCGCGGTGCGGGTTATTGCTTTCGGAAGATGTGATTAATCACGCCTTCCCGCCACGAACTAGCCGCGTGTTGAAACAATCAGTGTGACGCAAAAAACTTGTCATTCTGAGCGAAGCGAAGAATCTGCTGTCATTGATGAATCAACGAGTTGAGGAAAGAAGATTGTTCGTCGCTGTGCTCCTCAGAATGACAAAAGAATGACAAACCAATTTTTTCAGCAACCTGCTAAGCACCGCGCCAGCAGCCAATACCAGTGCGGCTTACAAGCATGCCTGGCCTGGAAGCAAGGTACCATGCGGCTCCTGGCGTGATCGCGAATCCAAATGTTCGCCCATGACTGCGCTAGACACTCGCGCTAGCCACACCATGCGATAATATTTATTATGTTTTTTTCTGCCGCCGTCAATGTCTGGGTTCTGGCCACGCGAATTGCTTAAGCTGTTTCTGTTTGCCCTGCTGGCGCTGATTATTGGCGCGGCAGAGGGCGTTGTACCTGCGCTCGTTTTCGTCGTGCTGATGTTGTTGATCGGCAATCTATTCCATCTAAAAAACTTAAGCCGTCTGACGCGCTGGCTGACACGCAGCGACAGTGCTTTAGTGCCGGATGTAACAGGAAGCTGGGAAGACCTTTCTGCCGCGCTGTATCGGATGGTGAAGGGCACCAACCAGCGCCGCGAACAACTCAATCGGGCGTTGGATCGCTTTCAGCAGGCGGCCATCGCCATGCCCGACGGCTTTGTCATTCTCGATCAGCGCGCTAACATCGAGTGGTGTAACCCCGCTGCCGAACGGCATTTCGGCCTGGCGCTGAGCAAGGACCGCGGCACGGACATTTCATACTTGGTGCGGCAACCGGAATTCACCTGCTATCTCCGCCAACAAGACTCCAGCGAGCCGCTGGTGCTGCATCTGGCCCGTAGCCCACCACTCGCGATCGCCATCCAGTTAGTGCCCTATGGCGATAACCAAAAGCTCATCATCAGCCGCGACATTACGCAATGGGAAAAAGCCGAAAGCGCGCGGCGCGACTTCGTAGCAAACGTGTCCCACGAACTGCGCACACCGATCACCGTGGTCAGCGGGTTTCTGGAAACGCTATCGGACATGGAAAAGATCGACCCCAGCATGCTGCGCCGCTCGATTGATCTGATGCGCGGCGAAAGCACGCGGATGCATCGCCTGGTCGAGGATTTATTGACCCTTTCGCAACTGGAAAACGGCCCCCCCCTGGTTGAGGACGAAACCATAGACGTAGCGGCCTTAATTAACGAGCTAAAACGGGAAGCTGAGCAGTTATCCAACGGCAAACACCGGATTTCCGCCGCCATCGAAAGCAGCGCCGAGCTACGCGGCAGTCTGCACGAAATCCGCAGCGCATTGGGCAATCTTGTCACCAACGCCATACGCTACACGCCTGCGGGCGGGTCCGTACATCTCAATTGGTCTAGCGATGGCGGTTCCGCTACCTTCGCGGTCCATGACACCGGCGTGGGCATACCCGCGCACCATATCCCTCGCCTTACCGAGCGGTTTTATCGTGTCGACCGCAGCCGCTCTCGGGAAAGCGGCGGGACCGGCCTTGGCCTAGCTATCGTCAAACATATTTTGAACCGCCACCAGGCCCAATTGGATATTTCCAGTGAGCCGGGCCAGGGAAGCCGCTTTGCGGCGGTTTTTTCCGGACAGCGGGTGGTGACTCGGGCACCGGAACCGGCACTGTCTTCGTAACGCACTCCCATTTCACGGGCCGGTTTCCGGCTAATTTCTCCTCGAGCGTCTCTATTCACAACGGGCAAATTGTAGAGTAGAGTCGTAATGCAAGCTGTATATCGCAATGATGCACTGCAGCAGCCATAACGCAGCGGTGTCTTGCATAGATTTGCTTGACGAGTGGCAGATTCGACGCGGTAGCAGTTGCCAAGGTTTGTAGCGCTGAGCGGGTAGGTAAAAACCCGTTGGATCA
>JBDSJK010000094.1:0-12471 GCA_039917535.1 Burkholderiales bacterium | reverse complement strand
CTCTTTTTGGAAACAGATTATTGTAGCAAATTTCTGCAACGCTCAGAAAATCGACATTAACTTATTGATTATATTGAAGCGAGCGGCATTGGCGCGAAATTTGCTTAGTTCCTTCAAGAGAGTTGCCTCACGGCACTGCGTATTAATTTCAATATCAACGGGGTAAGCAACGCCCTTATTTCACTCATCCAAACTCGGGCCGCCTTAGATAGCCCAGGGAGATTTCATGCTGCGCTGTCTTCGCTGTCTTCGCTGTTTTTGTTGCCTGCTGTTCATATCCGCTATTCCAGCCCTCGCTCAGCTCGCCTATGGCACGGGCGCGCAAGGCAAATTTATCCACCCCAAAGCATCATCGCTATCGGGCGTCGCCACGCTCGGTATCGATATAAAAAATGTTTACAATGCTAAAGTGGCGGGGGCATCGACAGGCCTAAAAATCGTTTTTTTGATAGACAATCTTCCGGTGTCGGGCGTGATAACAGCGCCCTATGAGTTTAAATTTAATACGGCCACTCTGACGGACGGCCCCCACGCTCTTAGTGTGGAGCTGGTTGCGAGCACCAATCCGGTTGGCGATCCGCCTACAGCCTACCGCGCGCGCGGTACGACCCTTGTTACTATCAACGGCAATGCCAAGTCTACAAAAGGCATCCCGACATTCGGCGTTGCCTACTCCACTCGGCCAGTTAAGTCGCCGATAGCCGATTGGGTGAAGTATGCCGGTAATACGCGGCCTCAAATCCCGTCTCCGCCGTTTGCAACAGCCAAGCGGAGTGTGGTGCCTTCCGCAACCGGTGTGTTTCACCTCATGGAGGACTGGACAGTCAGGCGACCCTTGGGCGTGACCGATGAGCTCTACAGCCCGTCGGTCGAATTTGTGACGCAGAATGGCTTCACGGTGATCGGGCAGTATTTCCCGCCACAGTTCGTGGCAGCTCCGTTTCCCCAGAGCGGCAAGAACTACAATCAATTTGCTTTCTGGGACGGGCCCCCACAACGGGCTCGGGTGGGGCCATTGTCCACCTGGATTCCGGTACCCGATGGTCCGGGCTGGTACGGCATAGACAGCGCCGTGGGCCGGCTGGTTGTCATGACGAAGGATGGCAACGTCACAACGCTTGCAGGTCGTTATTCCGATCCGACTATGTTGGCTACCCTCGGGAATGCCGATGCAACCTACAAAACCAAGGGTAATTTCATCGGACCGAACTTTAATTACCCACACGACATTGCGGTGGACGTGCGCGATCCGAAGATCATCTATGTCGCGGACACCTATAACCAGCGCATCGCTAAAGTCGATTTACGCACCGGGACCATCTCCACGTTTGCCGGCATACCCGGTGTCGAGGGCATCAAAGACGGCCCGGCTTTACAAGCCACTTTCCACTACCCATCGTCGCTTGAGACGATGCCGGATGGAACGATTTACGTTACGCAGTTCGGTAATGAAGTGCTGCACGACGGGCCGATCGGCGATGAAGCGGGCATCCGCAAAATAAGCTCTAACGGCACGGTCACCACCGTGAGCAGGGAATTGGTTCCATTCGTGATTCGCCGCACCAGCAAAGGTAAGCTCATAGTCGGTCATAAAACCACGGGACACATTGTCGAACTGGATCCGGTTACGTTGAATCGTCGCGTAATAGCGCAGTTACATACATCGACTTGGAATTGGTTGTCGGTTGATCGCTGGGGCACGGTAGGACCGCTCGACACGATCTATTATGTGTGCGCCACGGGCGACGCACCGGGCATGCACCATAACAATTATATTTACCGCATTAATCCGTATACCAACGTCGCCACACCCGGATTCACCGTTAGAGCAGACGGTCATCTTCTGAATAAGGGTAATACCAACCTGGGCGATGCAGAGAATATTTTAGGTAGCGTCAGTCATTACGTTTGGGAAGCAGTGCCGGATGATGAGGAAGGGCTATTCTTTGTATGGGGATTTGGCGGGGAAAGCCCTTATATTTGGGAGCTTAACCCTGGTGTTACTCGTGAGTATGACTATGACCTATTCACGGCCGGGAAGTACACTTATCTCGCGGGTACCGTACGGCACCTGAAACGCTACGATAAAACCGACAAAACCCCGTTCGATTGGCCCTTTGGCATTCGCCCATCATTAACTGGGCTGTATGGTGGTGCTGGGCATCATTTTCTCAACTTGCCATCATTCGAAGACATCGCGGGCTGGCCGGCCGAGCGGCGCCTGCAATGGTACAAGGACGGTTTGGGTGGGGCGACGCCACGTCCCGAGTTGACTGGCAACGATGCGCGCGCGTTGGACTACTTTATCTGCAAAAGTTCGCATCGCTCTATCGACGCCGATTGCCCCAAGCTGCCGCTGTCCACAGACAAGACACCTCCCGTTATTTCCAAGCTTAAAGTTCTGCGCACGGCCCACGGGAGCGCAACGATAACGTGGGATACCGATGAACCCACGATCGGATTTGTCGCTTTCGCCAACGCGGGCGCGACTCGAAAACATCGCTGGTCCACGCCGGAAGACGGTTACACCACCAAACACAGCCGGACGATCCAGTATCTTGAAGGCGTGGTAAACCTGCAGGTGTTGGCTAAAGACGTGGCGGGCAACAGTGTTTGGTCACCCAACAGCGTGGTGTTCCAATAATGCGAGTTCGATGGATCCACTGCGCTTGATCCATCCTACATTTTTCTCGCTCTGCCGGAAGGCTTATTCACTGAGCTTCCTGGCAGGGCATAGCCTAAGAGCCGCTCCCAGCGTGGCCGCTGGCGCAGTGCCTAAAAACGCTCGCCTCAAAGATGCTCCTCGGTGCGCAACGATAATTCCACCATGCGTTCCAGCAATTGGTCTGCCGGCAGGCCGACGAAATTTCTCAGCACCAATTCTTTTGCATACAGTCGCACGAGGTAGCGTAGTTTCATCGATTTATTGCGCGAGGCGTAGACGAAATCGCGATGGCCGTTGTTGATGACGATGACGTTGCGCCCGGTGTCGAAGCGAGAACGCCACGTTTCACCCGCGGCGCGTTCGAAGGTATAGCCCGGCAGGCCTTGCGACGAGACATTCGCGACGCCGATTTGCGCGAGCAACTCATGGGTGACAGTGATCAGTGCTTCGGCTTCGCACACGATATCGCGCTGGCTCACTTTGACTTTAATGCGCGTGAGTCCCGGCTCGTCGGGGGCGATGAAGGTCGCGGTTTGGTCGTTGGCATTTTCCAACACACCGCCGCCTTCCGCGATGTGCCAGTGAAACACCAAGTCATGTTCGACTCTGCGCCGCGAACGGTCGCGCGGCAACGCTTGCAACTTGCGTTGATCGCTGACCTTCACGATGCTGGATGCGGGCGACACCGCGACGCTGAACAGCGCCCCGGCGAACTCAAAAAATTGGCGCTGCTTTTCTTCTGCGGGTTGCGGTTCTGTCGCACCCAAAATCTCGTTTTCGTTCGCGCCTGACGCAGGTGACGAATCGAGATCGCCCGCCGGCTTGGGCGTGGCGCGCAGCGAGCGAGCGCGTATGTCAAACCAATCGTATTCCTCGGCGGGCAGGCTCAGCAGCGCTTCTTTGAACGCGCGCTGTATCGCTTTCAACTGCTCGCGGCTGGCTTGCTCGTCTTCCGCGCGGCGCTGTTGCTCGATGACATCGTTGAGCTTTTCTTCCAGCGGCCGTAGACCGTCCAGCCATGTTGCATACGCCGTGTCGTGGATCAAACCGGTGCGCGTCCCCGGCGTGAGATTTACGAACGGCGCGTCGATGTGGCCTTGCAAATAGCGCAGGCTCCACGGCGCGCGGGCGAAATCGTCGAGCCGCGCCATATCTTCGATTACGCGCGTGCCGTGGCGGAACAACGCGACGCAATTATTTTCCGACGGTTCGCAGAGATAAAGCTCTGCGTAAAGATCGCCCAGCGGCGTAGTGGTAGTCGGCAACTGATGCAGCAGTCGCCCCTCGTAAGGGCGCGGCTCGACGGCATACTGTTTGCGCGCGAGTTTGTCGACCACGGTGATTTTCACCGCCGATTGTCGAATGCGATCGCGTAGCTCCGAAGCAAGATACCACTGAATTTTCTCGCCTGACAGCGCGCGTATGCCGTCCAGCAGCGGCGCGATTTTCACTTCCGTGCCGCCTTCGGCAAACAGCGTGCGCTTCTGCGTGACTTCATAATCAGAATTGCCTTTGCGCATCACCATTTGGTAGGCGCGCTGATCCGCGCCGGTGGACGTCATGGTAAGTTCATCGCCCACGGTCCAGAAACTTAGGAGGCCAATGCCGAATTCGCCCTGTAGTCCGCTCGCGCCGTTACTCTTTAAATTGCGTTTGATGGAATCGCAAATGTGCGTCGCGACGTAGCGGAAATCCGGCCGGCCTTCAGTGTCGCGCGGCACGCCTAGTCCGTCGTCACGAATAGACAGAAAATGCCGGCCCTGCTCGCGGCCCCGAGTGAGGGTGACGTTTTGCGCCTTCGCGTCGATGCAGTTTTCCACCAGCTCTGCGATGGCTTTAAGTGGATTGCTTTGCGACAACGCGATAATGGTGATCGCGTTCCAATCGTCGCCGATTTTGAGTTTGCCGCGGGCGGGCTTTTGCGTTGAGGTTGCCATGGTTGCTGGGATGAGGTTTGATGGATCCATCCTACATTTTATTTTGCTTTGCCACGAGCAGGTTGCTGAAAAAGCCAGTGCCCAGCGAATAGCTTGTCATTCTGAGCGGAGCGAAGAATCTGCTGTTCTCGGTGAATCAACCCCCCTACAAAAGCAGATTCGTCGTCGTGGAGTTTACCCTTGAGCGTAGCGAAGGGCTCCGCAGAATGACAATGGATTAGTTTTGAGCTGCCTGCTATTCTTAACCCAGCGCTCTTCCTGGCGAGGCATGACTGTAGAACCCCGCCCTGCTTGGCTCCTGGCGAGACGCCTAAAAAATAGGCAAGGTCTACAACATCCCCAGTTCGAGTTTCGCCGCTTCGGACATATTGTCGCGCGACCACGGCGGCTCCCAAACCAGTTCAACCTTGGCGTCGTTCACGCCTTCGACGGCTTTCACGGCGTTCTCAACCGTGCCCGGAAACGTTTGCGCGACGGGACAGCCGGCCGCCGTGAGGGTCATGTCGATTTTGACGTTGTTGCCGTCATCGATGTCGATGCTGTAGATCAAACCGAGATCGTAAATGTTGACAGGAATTTCGGGATCGAACACGCCGCGCAACGCTTGCACGACTTTGCCTTCGATGCTGTCGAGCGGCGGCGTGGGATGTCCCTCGCCCTGCGGCGGCCGCTCGTCATCGTGTTTGTACAGCCAATCCATTACGCCCATTTTCTACTCCGTCGATACCGAGTCTTGCTCGTTTTTCAGCGCGGCTTCCAAAGTGTGCCAGGCCAGCGTGGCGCATTTCACGCGCGCGGGGAATTCACGCACGCCGGACATCACTTCCAGCTTGCCCATTGCTTCGGTCGGTTGGGCGTCGTCGGTGGTGATCATGGCGTGAAAGTCTTTGAACAATTCGTGGGCTTCCGCTTCCGTTTTGCCCTTTAGCGTTTCCGTCAGCAACGATGCCGACGCGGTTGATATGGCACAGCCTTGGCCTTCAAAGCTCACGTCGCGAATCACGCCGTCATCCACGTTGAGATAAAGCGTGATGCGGTCGCCGCACAGCGGGTTAAAGCCTTTCGCGAAGCGATTCGGCTCAAACAGCTTGCCAAAATTGCGCGGCCGTTTGTTGTGGTCGAAGATGACTTCTTGATAGAGGTCGGTCAGGTCGGACATCAGGCAAACACCTTCTGCACTTTGCGGATGCCGTCGAACAGCGCATCGACTTCGCCATGGGTGTTGTATAGCCCGAACGATGCGCGCGCCGTGGCAGGAATGCCGAGGCGCTCCATCACCGGCATGGCGCAGTGGTGACCGGTGCGTATGGCGATGCCTTCGTGATCGAGTATCGTGCCGATGTCGTGGGGATGAACACCGGCCAGCGTAAAAGAAAACACGCTGGCTTTGTCGCGTGCGGTGCCGATGATCTTGAGGCCGGGAATGCTCTTAGCCTGTTCCGTCGTGTAGAGCAACAGATCGTGCTCGTGGACGGCGATCGCGTCGAGGCCGAGCTCGTTCAAATAATCGATGGCTGCACCGAGCCCAATGCCACCGGCGATGAACGGCGTGCCCGCTTCGAATTTATACGGCAATGTGTTGTAGGTCGTTTTCTTAAACGACACCGTGCGGATCATGTCGCCGCCCCCCTGATAGGGCGGCATGGCTTCGAGCAAGGCTTCTTTGCCATACAGAATGCCGATGCCCGTCGGGCCGTAGATTTTGTGACCGGACAGCGCGTAAAAATCGGCGTCGAGATCTTGCACGTCGATCTTAACGTGCGGCGCGGCTTGCGCGCCGTCGACCAGTACAATGGCACCGGCGGCATGGGCCATCGCGGTGATTTTCTTCAATGGCGTGATGGAACCCAGTGCGTTGGCCACATGGGTGATCGCGACAATTTTCGTGCGTTCGTTCAACAGCTTTGCATAGGCGTCCATGTCTAACTCGCCGCTGTCGCTGATGGGAATCACGCGCAACACCGCGCCGGTGGCTTCGCACGCCATCTGCCACGGTACGATGTTGGAATGGTGCTCCATTTCCGAGACGATGATCTCGTCCCCCGCTTTAAGCTTGCTGCGGCCGTAGCTGGTGGCGACGAGGTTAATGGCTTCTGTCGCGCCGCGCACGAAAATGACTTCTTCGTTCTTGCGCGCGTTGATGAATTGGCGTGCTTTGTTTCGCGCACCTTCAAAAGCATCGGTCGCGCGCTGGCTTAAGTCATGCACGCCGCGATGGATGTTCGCGTTGAGATGTGTGTAATAATCGCGTTCGGCGTTGATCACGGACCAGGGTTTTTGCGACGTGGCGGCGTTGTCGAGATACACCAACGGCTTGCCGTGGATCAATTCTTTGAGTATCGGAAAATCTTCGCGCACTCGCACGAGGTCATAGCCGGTAGCGGCTTGCTGCTTGGTCAATGTGGCGGCGGTCATAGAAATTCCTTTAGCAGATCGGCATTGGGAAGACGGCCGACTAGAATATTTTCGAGCCGCTGGCGCAGCGGCAAATAGGTTACGCTTTGGACGACGTCTTCGGCAAATGCAAACGTCAACAAAATGCGCGCGGCGGCTTCATCGATACCGCGGGTACGCAGATAAAAAATCTGATTGGGATCGAGCTGTCCCACGGTGGCGCCGTGGGCGCACTTGACATCGTCCGCATAAATTTCCAGCTCGGGTTTGGTGTCGACTTCGGCGTTTTCCGACAACAATAAATTACGATTGCTTTGCGCCGCGTCGGTTTGTTGCGCGTCTTTGTGCACGATCACTTTGCCGTTGAACACGGCGCGCGACGCGCCGTCCAAAATGCCTTTGTAAAATTCGCGACTTTTGCAACGGGGCTGCGCGTGATCGACGCGGGTGTGGTGATCGACCAGTTGCCGGCCCTGGGTCATGTACAAACCGTTCATCACACAGCTGGCGCGTTCGCCGGCAAATTTCGTTGCGATGTCGTTGCGCGCCAGTATGCCGCCGAGGGAAAACGAGTAAGACGCGAATTCGCTCGCGCGCTCCTGGGTCGCACGTATTTCCGCGATGTGACGGCCATTCGCGCTTTCTTGCTGCAGCTTGAGATGCTCGATGCGAGCATCGTGACGCGCGACGATTTCTGTGCTGACGTTGTTGAAATAAGTAAGCTCGTTCAGGCCGACGAAATGCTCGATCACCCGCGCGCGGCTGCCTGCTTCGGCGATGATCACATTCTTAATATTGGCAACGGCATCGTTCGCCGTTTGCAAAAACAAAACATGAATCGCTGCCTCGACTTCCGTGCGCTCGGGCAGCGACAGCACATAGCCATCGCCGAACAGCGCGGTGTTCAATGCGCTCAGGCCAGTGGCAAGAGTGGCATAGGCCAAGAACGGCTCGAGCAACTGCGGATGGGTGTTGAGCGCGGCGCGCAAATTGCACAACATCACGCCCGCGGGCAGCGGATGTAACGCGGAATGGGCGGCAGAGTAGTGCCCATTGACGAACACCAGCACGTGGGCATCTGCCGGCAATTGCAAATTCGCTATGGCTGTGCGGCAATCGGGGCGGGCGTCTCCGGGCATACTGGGCTGGAAGCTGCGCCCCGTAAGGCTGGCAAGGGAGGTATATTTCCAGTTCTCATGTTTGATGGTTGGAAAGCCATGCTCGGCAAATTGCTCCAGCGCGCGAGCGCGCGTGCTTTGCAGCCACGGCAAGCGTGCGCCGGGCAGTTGCGCCGCAACGTTGTTGTACACGTTCAGATAATGATCGCGCGGCGACGGCGCGGTAACGAGTGTCATTACGCGGCGGCTCCAATTTGTTGCTTTGCCTCTTTCTCGATCCAGCCGTAGCCTTTTGCTTCGAGTTCCAAGGCCAACTCTTTACCGCCGGATTTGACGATACGGCCATGAGCCAACACATGGACGAAATCCGGCACGATGTAGTCGAGCAGACGTTGATAATGGGTGACAACCAGCATCGAGCGCTCGGGCGTGCGATTGGCGTTGACGCCGTTGGAGACGATTTTTAGGGCATCAATGTCCAGGCCCGAATCGGTTTCGTCGAGGATGGCGAGTTTGGGCTCGAGCACCGACATCTGCAAAATCTCATTGCGTTTTTTTTCGCCACCGGAAAACCCCTCATTCACGGCGCGAGAAATGAAGCTCTGATCCATTTGCATCAGCTTCATTTTTTCTTTGACCATTTTAAGGAAATCCATCGCGTCGAGATCCGATTCGCCGCGATGCCGTCGCATCGCGTTGAGCGCGGCCTTGAGCAAATTGATGTTCGACACACCGGGAATTTCCACCGGATATTGGAACGCCAAAAAGATGCCTTCACGGGCGCGTTCTTCTGCAGGCAGCGCCAGCAGATCCTTGCCGAGATAAGTGATTTCGCCAGCGGTCACGGTGTAGTTTTCACGTCCGGCCAACACGTTGGCGAGCGTGGATTTTCCCGAGCCGTTCGGCCCCATGATGGCGTGAACTTCGCCGCGATTGACGGTCAAGGTTATCCCTTTCAGGATGTCCTTGCCGTCGACTTTTGCGTGTAGATTTTTGATATTGAGCATGTCTATTATTTCAGTTGCAGTTCTTTGCGATAGCGTCGTTCAGTTGGCCAATGGCGACGCTGCGTTGGGTGTTGCTCATGCCCGCCGAGTTTGGATCGGAGATAATTTCGCCGTCGGCGCGACGAATAACCCGTTGCCGTGTCGATTGCACTTGGGCTAAATCTTTCTTGAGAAATTCGCAGGTTTTTTTGCGCTTATCCGCCTGCTCTTCAGTGATTTTTTGAGACTGTTCACTCAGTATCTTGTTTTTCGCATCTTGCCGCTCGCGGAATTCCTTGTCTTTTTGCTTCCAAAAATCGGCAGACGGCGGCGGAGTCGAATTCGCGCCCGGCGCGACCGGATCCTCAATATTTACTTTGGTCGCCTTTGTGTTTGCCGGCGGGCTGTCGGAATATTGCACCTTGCCGCGGGCGTCGACCCACTTATAAACGTCCGCAACAGCCAACGCCGAAGTCAACGCCAGAACACAGAAAATAATCCAGAACCGATTCATGGTTTGCTCCGCTTAGCCAACGCTGCCTTCCAGGCTCACGCCCAACAAATTGCGCGCTTCCACGGCAAATTCCATCGGCAACGTATCAAACACTTCCTTGCAGAATCCATTCACGATCAACGACACCGCGTCTTCCTGCGAAATGCCGCGCTGCATGCAGTAGAACAATTGATCTTCGCTGACCCGCGAGGTGGACGCCTCGTGTTCTACCTGCGCCGTTGGATTTTTAACTTCGATATAGGGAAACGTGTGGGCGGCGCATTTGTCGCCGAGCAACAACGAGTCGCATTGCGTGTAATTGCGCGCGCCCGCTGCGCTCTTCGCCACGCGCACCAAGCCGCGATAAGCGTTGCTGCCCTTGCCGGCGGAAATGCCCTTGGAGATAATCGTGCTCTTGGTGTTTTTGCCGATGTGGATCATCTTGGTGCCGGTGTCGGCCTGCTGATAATGGTTGGTCAGCGCGACGGAATAAAACTCTCCAACCGCGTTGTCCCCGCGCAAAATTACGCTGGGATATTTCCAGGTAATCGCCGAGCCGGTTTCCACTTGCGTCCACGAGATTTTTGAATTCGGGCCACGGCAATCGCCGCGCTTGGTGACGAAATTGTAAATGCCGCCCTTGCCTTCCTTGTCGCCGGGATACCAGTTTTGCACCGTGGAATATTTGATCTGCGCGTCGTCCAGCGCAACCAATTCCACCACCGCCGCATGGAGCTGATTCTCGTCGCGCATCGGCGCGGTACAGCCTTCGAGATAGCTCACGTAGGCACCCTTGTCGGCGACGATCAGCGTACGCTCGAATTGGCCTGTGTTCTTGGCGTTGATGCGAAAATAAGTGGACAACTCCATCGGGCAACGTACGCCGGACGGGATATAGCAAAACGAGCCGTCGCTGAACACGGCGGAATTGAGCGCCGCGTAAAAATTATCTTGATAGGGCACGACGGTGCCGAGATATTGCTTCACTAATTCCGGATGATGTTTCACCGCATCGGAAAACGAACCGAAGATAATGCCCTTTTCCGCGAGCTTGTCTTTGAACGTGGTCGCGACCGACACGCTGTCGAACACCGCGTCCACGGCCACACCCGCCAGAATCGCACGCTCTTGAAGCGGAATGCCGAGCTTTTCGTAAGTCTTCAACAATTCCGGATCCACATCGTCCAGACTTTTCGGGCCGTCTTTCTGCGACTTAGGCGCGGAGTAGTAAATGATTTCCTGGAAATCAATCGGCGGGTAATGCACATGAGGCCAAGTCGGTGGCGTAAGCGTAAGCCAGTGGCGATAAGCCTTCAGCCGCCATTCCAGCAGCCACTCGGGCTCTTCCTTCTTCGCGGAAATCACCCGGATCACCGCTTCGCTTAAGCCCTTCGGAATATTGTCCGAGTCGATGTCGCTCTCGAAGCCGTGCTTGTATTCCTGCGCGATCAGAACATCAAGTTCTTGCATTCCGGCAGCCATGGCTGTCTCCTAATAATTGCTCGGCGCGGACTTGCGCGCGAAACTTCCCTTGAGCCGGCTGGTATCCACCGGAAAAAGCGGCGCCACCATTTCCGCCAGGCTCACGTGCTGCAACGCCCCGACCACGACGTTGTTAATGCGCTGCCAATTGCCGCGCACCGAGCAACCCTGCTCCTGCTCGCAGGTGCCCGCCGTGCTCGCACATTCCGTCAATCCGATCGGGCCTTCCAGCGCGGCGATTACTTCGGCGATGGAAATCTGCGCCGCGGGCCGGGCAAGAAAATACCCGCCGTGGGTTCCGCGCGTCGACGTCACCAATCCCGCGCGGGCCAATGACTTAAGCAGCTTGCTGGTGGTCGGCAACGCCACTTGCACTGACTCGGCGATCTCATTCGCCGTGTGTATGCCCTTCCCGTTGCGCGCCAGGTAAGTCATCACCACCGTGCCGTAATCGGTCAATTTACTCATGCGTAGCATCGTCACCTCCGTGAATTAGGACTATTTTAGTCCAGATTGGTTCGGTTCGTCTAGATGGGTCAATAATTATTGTGGAATCAGCGCTTGAAGAATGGCTCTGGGTGAGAATCTTCAGACATATGCCTCTGAGAGGCAGGTTGGATGCGGCTCGTGGCGTGATGATCCTGATGCCGCTGAGCGATTGACCCTGATGTACTTGGCGAACTTGATGAAAATGAGATACGCTGAATGTTGGGCTTCATGCTTCAGCCCAACCTACGACTACGCGGGCTGATAATAGCGTCGGTATTGACGAAACGGTGTACCGCGTAGGCATGAAAAGTGTGCCCACCTTACTAGGCTAGGCTTCTACCAGCCCCCGCAACTCTGCGCCCTTGCCCAGAGCGCCGACATCGTCACGCTGGTGCAAGAGACGGAAGGGCTGCTGACCGAAATCACCGGAGGAACCAAGTAATCATGTCCCCGCAACGCTATTCTGTCACCCCGCACCCGATAGAAACCTTGCTCACCTGGGTCAAGTCAGGCGAGATCGCCATCCCTGAAATCCAAGGCCCGTTCGTGTGGCAGCCCACCAACGCGCGAGTAGGGTGCAATATATTGCGCCGCATGTAACCCAGTGTAGGACGGGTTCCCGCCGCTCCGCCTAGGCGTTTGTATACGAAGTGTTGTTCGGCGGGTTACAACCCGCCCTACATTTTTTTCTAAATCGCTACGCGTATGAAATGTATGAAATGCGCGGAAATCTCTCAATATCCCTTGCAATGACATGCAAGTATGGCAAATGCGAAAACTTAATGCATCGCCACGAGCCAATGCTCATGCGACTCATGGCGAGGCATGCCGTGGGAGCAGGGCTGTGCTTGCCTCCTGGCAGAGTTATCTAGGCGATTCGCTAAACGTCCAGGTTGCGCACACCCAA
>JBDSJK010000093.1:0-5568 GCA_039917535.1 Burkholderiales bacterium | reverse complement strand
CTTGTTGATTAAGGTGGGATTTTGGTGTGATCGCATATTCATGCGTTTGAAACGCGCATGAACAGTGGGTTTCAACAAGGCGGTGGGGCTTGGGAAGCTTCTGCTCTACCATTGAGCTACACCCGCGACACACGCATTTTACGCGGGTTTCATGTCGTTTGACAAATTTCCAACACGACAGGCGTGATGGAAACGGGATGGCCGTTCGCGTGATCATGCCGTGATCGGGGTAGGACATCAACCGGGGCATGGCGGCGGGGGGCTATTCAACAGCAGTGTGGCTTGGGCGGCACTGACCGGTTTTGAGAAGAGATATCCCTGCGCCGCATCGCAACCCGCATCTTTCAATTCCTGCCACTGCACTTCCGTTTCCACTCCTTCCGCCAAAACCTTGAGGTCTATCGTTTGAATCAAGCTGACAATGGCGCGAAAAAAATTCGACGCTTTTTTGTCATCGCCCAGCGGGGTTACGAAGCTGCGGTCTATTTTAATGACGTCGACCGGCAGCCCGCGCAAATAGGACAGCGATGAATAACCAGTCCCGAAATCATCCAGGGATATTGAAACGCCCAGATCTCGCACACGCTCAAGTTCCCGGATTGCTACCACATCCATCAAAGTTCCTTCCGTGATCTCGATGCAGATCGCTTCCGGCGGCACGTCCTCACTTTGCAGAACTTTGCTCACGCGCGAGGCAAAATCGCCGAGCGAAAGCTGAAGCGCGGCAACGTTGATTGCAATTACAATATGATGGCCCATGCGCCACCAGCGCCCCGCTTGTCGCACTGCATCGCGCAGAACCCAATCGCCGATTTGAATGATCAGACCCGTCTGCTCGGCTCGCGGGATAAACTCGTCCGGCGAAATCCAGCCCCGTCTGGAATGCTCCCACCGGATTAGCGCCTCGAACCCATAGATTTTGCCGGTCGCAACCTCTACCAGAGCTTGATAAACCAGCCGAAATTCCTTCTTTGTCAGTGCAAGAAAAAGATCCTGTTCGATTTCGAGCTTGTCGAGCGCGATTTTGTGATGCGTTTCGTCAAAGCGCACCGCCGTGCTGCCACCATGGCGCTTCGACGCATACATTGCGGCATCAGCTTCTCTCAGAATGTCCTTGCCGCTGCCATTGGTCGCCACCGCAATCCCAATGCTTGTGCTGGAGCGGTAAGGCTCACCATTGAGCAAGAAAACCTCTTCAAACATCGCAAGAATGCTCTTTGCAATATCTTCGGCATTGGGAACGGCGTCATCGTCGCTAAAGACAACGAACTCATCGCCCCCCAATCGGACACACAGGCACTGCGGGGGGATGGACTGGCTAATGCGCTGCGCAACTTTCACCAGCAGTTCGTCGCCGGCGGCGTGTCCGAGTGAGTCATTGACATTCTTGAACCGGTTCAAATCGAACAGGATCAACATCGCGGACGTATTTTCCACGCTGGCTTGCCATTGCGCGATCCGGCCATCCAGCGCGCGTCTATTGGCCAATCCAGTCAGCGGATCAACAATGCTGAGCCTGGCAAGATGGGCTTCGGCATTATGCAAAAGACCGGATGAAATCAGGCGACGCAGATCAAGCGCGGCGCCCAAGTCGGCGCTAGTCCATGACAGTGAGCGTCCTTTTACAACCTCACGCCAGGAGCGAAACGATTTGCGGGGTGAGAGCCGGCCGGTTTCACTACTGATATCGAGGCTTTTGTGCGGATCGCCGGCCCATTCGACGGTGCGGGCAAGCTCACCGCGAAACCAGATGAGGGCGTCACCCGGATTATTTGCAATCGGGAGAAACAACAAGCCGCTGGCGACTTCAGCCAAATCGTGGAACTCGGGATGATGTTCGCCCAGCGCATCGATCGCTGTGACTTCATCGCTGGAATTCGAATGCAGTATTTTTATTAACGAAGCCACCTTGGCGTCATTGGGGGGAACGCGACCAAACATATGTTGTTGCCCGCCGAGCCGAATCAATGCGCCCTCGGCATGTACAAGTCGCAAAAGCTCGTCGGCACTGTGGCGCAGGGCTTGAACGACCGTGGGGGCGCTATCGAGGGAATCGCCTATACGTTGGAGTAATTTTTGCTGCTCGATGTTTTTCTTGAGCTTCTCGCCCTCGGCAACCTGCACGATCAACAACGATAGCAACTGCCCGATCACGTCGCAGAGGCTGCGAACGGCGGTCGATGGCTTGCGCGGCTCCAGATGGTGGCACACCACCATTCCCCACAGCTGACCGTCACGAATGAGCGAAATCGCCAGTGTCGCGCCCACTCCCATATTGTGCATGTATTCGATGTGGGCCAGCGAAATGCTGCGCAAGGCGCATAACGTCATGTCGAGCGTTTGCTCCCCTTTGAACGCGGGGTCGACCAGGATCGGAACCGGTTGATAGTTCATATCGACGATCAGGCGCACCCGCTGGAGCAGATAAAGGCGTCTTGCCTGCGGAGGGATGTCCGAGGCGGGATAATAAAGATTAAGATAAGACGGTTGGTCTGCGCGCCTATCCTCCGCGATCACCTGACCGTGGCCGGCCTCGGTGAAGCGGTAGATCATGACCCGGTCATACCCGGTCAGTGAGCGGATTTCGCGTACCGCACCGTCGCAAAGTTGTTCCAGCGACGACGCACGCCGCAAGCCTTTGATTATGACGTGCGCGCGATACAGCGTGGTTTCCTGCTCGGGCGCCGGCGAAGCATCTTCAATCTCGATGACCAATACATCGTCGATACGATGTGCAAGTACGTTGCGGCGCGGCTGCTTGGGGAACGGTATGTCAACAACCAGCGCGTTCGCGGGCGCGTAGTTCTCACTGTCGAGGGCGGCAAGAACAGCCGTGCAAGCGACTTGTCCGAGAACGCTGGCAAGCGATGTGCCCAAAATGCCTTGAGCCGACAGGCCCGTGGACTCTTCAAAGTTTGCGCTGACATGCGTTATGCGCAGGTCCTGCATGCGCGCCGCCAGCAGAACGCCATGTGGTTGGATTGAACTAGGTACGTGGATGCGCTCGAGCCCGCAGGAGGCAAGGACGTCCTGGTTCGGCGGGACCATCGTTAGCTCATCAAGGGCGTCCATATGCCGTGCCTTTCCGTGCATCGAACCACAATCCAATGCTGTTGAAGGTGCGTCTTGCTCCGTCGACCACGTCTGTTTCCATCTCGGGAAACTGCTGCCCGTAGGCGTCCAGAACCGCTCGGAATTGATGCCAAAGCGGACCGGTTTCCTCCCCCCTGCCCGCAAAAAAACCGCCCGGCATGTCGACCGGGAGATGCAGTCGTTCGCGCAGCGCCGCCATAATTATCTGTCCTCCCAAGGTTGATCCTTCCAGGACATACAGCGCGCCAAGAGCATAAGAGAACCGTGGCAGAGTGGGTAACGCGCGCGTGGGCGCTTCACGCCACAAATGGGGATCGACATTGAGTAGCCGAAGATCCTGTCGCAGGCTAGGCACGCGGGAGCGCCTCCGCAGCGACAGCCCTGGATGCGACCACTCGTTGAACGTGGCGATGTGCCGCTCGAGCGGACAGAAGATGCCATAAAAATCGAGCAGGCAGCTCTTGTAATCGGCGAGGTTGCGAACAGCGTCAGGAAGGCCGCACGTCGCTTCGACCAATTTGTGTTCGACGCGTGTTTCGTTGCGCAGACGAACGGATAGACGCGTGTCGGTATCGGAGCGACTGGCACCCACAGCGCGGACTTGTGTCGATATTGGCGAATTCATAGTAGTCCCGGTTCCGCTTGGCGGCAGTGACGACCCGTCGTCAATGACGTTGCATTGAGCCGGGCGATCAGCAAATTTCGAGTGAAGACTTAGAAGGAGCGGCGAATCGCCTCGGCTTGATTGCCGGGGAACCGATGCCAGCGTGAATGCACATTCTTCGTGATAAACGAAGTGGCGCAACCATTACAACACGGTAAAGGCGGAAGATGTTGCTAAACTTGCCAATGACACGTTTTTAGTGTGCTCGATCGATACGAATTTGGCGGCGCGGGGTGAGCGGCCAAGGCAGGCCGCGGCGCTTCGACCAGGCCGCACGCCCTGCGCCAACATGGCGAATTGTCGATCATCGGTTCGCCTGCGCACTTAATGAGGTCGCTACGCTTATAGGTGCTGCTCAAATAATTGGATTTCCGTGACGGTGCCATCGCCCAACGTACGGAACCTCATCCGTTGAAGGATGCCGTTGGCCTTGGTCTGATAGCTGAGCCAAAGGTGGCCCGCCGGGTGCGCCTGTCGAACAGGATCGTACCGCGTTGCAGGCAAGGACGATGCAAGCCCATGGCTGTCGGCGCGCCGTGTTCATCGACATAGACGTCTCCTTGTCGGAAAAGGACCAAGTGGATCGATTAGACCACTTCCAGCGCCGATGTTGGCTTACATATCGGTCATCTTGCCAACATGGCGAACCGTCCCTCTTGCGGTTGCCGCCGCGATGCCCATTGATTTAGAGCCAGGGAAGTGAAGTCACTCCGGCTTCTCCACCACATACCCCTTCGCCTGCAGCGCCGCCATGTACCCCTTAGGATCGAGCAATTCCTTCAGCGGCACGGTGGCGAAGGTGGTGGCGTTGGTGGCCAGCGCATTCTCGGCGGCGGCCACCCAGCTCTCCATAATCTGCGCATCCACCGACCTCAACCCCGGCCGGCTCTGCAGCAATGCGCTGTTGAGGATCGCCGAGTCGCAGGCGCCGTCGCGGTCGGCGTAGCTGATCTTCTGGATCGCCGCCAGATCGCCCTTGGCCCAGGCGTTGGCGCGCACGCGCATGGCGTCGATGTCGTCCTCCAGCCGCGCCAGCGTGTTGGAGAAACAGGTGACGTCGTCCAGCGGCGTCTTCTTGAACTCCCTGAGCATCTTGACCGGATCGTCGACCTCCAGCTTGGCCAGGGTCGACGTCATCTTGATCTTGTTTTTCTTGACGATCTTTTCGATCGTCTGGCGCACCTCCTCGCCGTCCGAAGTCAGGCCGGCCTGCTCCAGCCCCTTGTCGAACAAGCTGTCGGCAACGAAGATCGGCCGTTCGCGCTCGATGCCGTCATCGTCGCCGATGTATTTTTTCTTCAGCACCAGCCAACGCGCGTAGACCGGCTCGGGCAGCAAATCCTTGAGCTGCGCGCCATCGGGGTTTTTCTTGAAGCCGACCGCGAACGGCAGCATCGCCACCTGGCGAAAAAACCCCACCTTCGCCGTCGCGCCCGGCGGCCGCAGATATTCCTGCGACTGCGCCAGGATGGTTTCCACCTCCCGCGAGCGCCATTCCATCTTTTTCGGCAGCGGCGCGTAGGTGCCGAACACCCACAGCACATGGTCGCCCTTCGAGACTTTCCACAAACCCGGACCGGGGCGCTGCCCGGCCACCAGTATGGTCTCCGTGATGCTGTCATCGGCGGGCGCGGACCCGGTTTGCGCCCATGCCGGCGCCGCGCTCAACGCACATAGCGACAACGCGACCAGGCAACGACCTACGGTGAAACGGAATGGCAAGCTGCTCATGATGATCCTAACGTTAGGAATAATGTTGCAAATTATATATTCCACATTCAAGCGCGGGTGGCCCGGGACCGCTCGATCAG
>JBDSJK010000092.1:0-4518 GCA_039917535.1 Burkholderiales bacterium | reverse complement strand
AAAGGCCGAGTTCGAAGGTGGTTTCCGCTGCCGCTGAACGTGAAACGGCTAGCAGGCAGCAGAAAGTGACAAGAAGACCGCGCATTCTGGCTGGGCCATGGCTTTGGCTAGATGCGCGGGGTTGAATAATGAAGATGGCTATTGACAGCTTGCGAAATTACCCGCAAATAAGTTAGACCAGGTACAAGTAACGGTTTTGTTAGGGTCAATACTTAACGTAACCTGCGCATTTCCGCTGCCCACCGCTTTGATGATCATGTTGGTATTACCATCGCCTTCAATTTTAATTACGCCCGAACTGGGAAATCCACCGTCGACATCGCTATCGCCAGACGCAGCAGGGTCGACTGTAAAATTCACAAAACCGGCGCTACTACTCGCGACCTTGCCGGTGCTTCCTTGCTTAAGCGTATACGCATTGTTAGTAGGTTGAGTGGCGGGAGCGCCGCAATCGGCACTGGCGATTTGGGTATCAGTCAAACTAATGGTGGTACCGCTCAAGGTTTGAGTCACACCATTGTTCGTCGTTCTTAGAGTGTCACCCGTAGCCGACTGGACGGTAATTTCGTATGTGTTTGCGGCCGAAACGGTTTGTTTTACGACGATGCTGCCATTGAGGGTGTCCGTCGAGGTTCGGGCGGAATTCGTCACGGCAAGATTGGTATAGGTCAGAAGAATATCGAAATCGGTGGCTGACCTATAGTCGGTAATCTTGGTAAGCACAGTGCCATTGAGCGTGATGTTTGCAAGCGGACTGGTCGGCGAAATACAGTTATTGCCTTCTTTGATAAGATCAATCACGCAACTGCTGTACGTGATGTTGAGCGTGTCGCCCACAGCGTGCGATATAACGGGATCAGCGGCAGCGCCCGTAAACACCTTGGTTCCCGAACCTTTTTTACACACTACCGGTTGATTAACAACCGCGGCAACTGGCATCAAGGCAGCACTGGCATGCGCACTCTTCATTTCACCCACATAGGCGCGAGAAAGCGTGACCGCACTCACGGCCGGTAGCGACACATTCACGGCTGCAGCGGGGAAACCCTCGTTGTAGTTAGGCGACTCGCCCACGTTCACCGTTTGAACAACCAGTGCAGCGGCTTGCCCGGCGGTTGCATTACTGATGCTGATCGGTATGTTGGTTTTGTCGATCGACCCACCGCCGCCACCACCTCCCCCACCCCCACCCCCGCCACAGGCGGATAGTGCGGCGGTAATCACGAGCAGCGAGACAGAGCGGAGATTGTGTATCATTAGTTGGTTTCCTTTTCGAAATATGCGAGTTGACCTGGCGCCGGTGTGTCGCGCCGTTTCCAGCCAAGCTCATGAAATGTTAATTGTTTTGTTGTTAACGCCTAGAGCTGATTTAAAGTTTACGATCCTGGCACATCCTGTCGGCTTAATCGCTTGCGATGCCGTTTTAGGTGTGTAACCATCGGTTACAGCAGGGGCGGACGGCACCTCTTAATATAGTGTACCGCAGCCGAATCGCCAATTGGTTGATTTTTAATGAGGTGTCTATGTATCGATTAATGTTGGCTGGGTGCGCATTCGCGCTGTCGCTATGTGCTCAGGCAGGGTTGCTGGACCAGGTTTCCCAGACGGACATGACGACGGGGCTCAAAGATTCATTGCAACAAGGTGCCGTTAATGCAATTTCTAAGCTTGGGCAGGAAAATGGCTTCTTCAACAACGCCAAGGTAAAAATACCTTTGCCGAAGCCCATGCAACAAGTGGAAAAGCTGATGCGCACCTTCGGCATGAAGAAACAGGCCGACGATTTGGTGTTGTCCATGAATCGCGCCGCGGAAGCAGCCGTGCCTGAAGCGAAAGAACTTTTCGTCGGCGCGGTGAAGGCCATGTCAGTGCAGGATGCGTACGGCATTTTGAAAGGCGGGGAGGATTCCGCCACACGATATTTCCGAAAGAGCACGGAAGATCCGCTGCGGGGCCGATTCTTACCCATAGTGGTGAAAGCCATCGAGAAAGTCGGCGTAGCGCAACGCTATAACGCAGTCGCGGGTAAGGCTGCGAAGCTTGGTCTGATCAAAGACAATGAGTCCAACGTGGAAGATTACGTGACCCAAAAAGCCCTCGATGGCCTATATGTGATGATGGCGGACGAAGAAAAGGCGATTCGCGCGAACCCACTCAAGGCCGGCACGGAAATAGCCAAGAAAATTTTTGATCTGCTGCGCAAGTAATTACTGAGGATTACCTAACTGAATGACAATTGGGTTGTCATCCCCGCGAACGGTGGAGCAGGGTTTTCGGCTTGGGACACAAGCCGCCTTCGAAACGGGTCGGGCTTACAAGCCGAACGCGCCCTATAAGGGGGTACCCAAGTGGCCTTGAGCGAAGGACATTGAATTCCCGCCTGCGCGGGAATGACGTGGCCGTTCATTGTCACGAATTTGAGTAAATATGAAAAGAACGAGCGTCGTGTGACATAACTAAAACGCCCGCTGCATCAAGATCCCCGTTTCTATGGCGCGATTGTTTTCGTTCAAACCCTTGAAAGCATAATTCTGTAGGCTCATTTTTTTCCAAGGCAGTTTTTGATTGAAGTAGGCGCTGACTTCCGCTGCGACCGGCTCACCGACGCGTGACGCCTGGCGGGCATCTAAATAAACCTTAATGCTGGACTGCAAATTGATCTGGTAAGCGCCGCCGACATAAGCATAGGCAGCGTTGCGCTTATCGAAATTCACTGAGCGATCATTGAGTTTATAACCAACTCCCACTTCTGCGGTGAAACTACCGAACGGGCGGGAGACTTCTAAGTCGATGGCGTAGTTGCGCAGCACAGCAGAACGATTGGCGACGACTATTCCATTTTGGAATTGCAGCGTGCCGGTGGCCTCCAGATACCAGCCGCCCGGCAATGCTCGCGGCACTTTGTAGGTCAAGGCAAGGTCAGCATCGCGAGCAACATAATCGGCCAACGAGGAACCCAAATCCGTCGCTGACGACTTGGTAATTTTGGCATTCACATAGGGCATGCCGCGCACCCCATTTTGCTGCTGGTAGGAGACGGTGCCGACCAAGATATAGCGCTCGGTTTCGTAGCTGGCGCTAATCGGCAACAGGCGCGAATCGGGTGGTTGAAACAAACTGCTGGCGCTGCCCCGCGAATGATCGCTGGTCGTTATTTGAAAACTCTCTTCAGCGCGCGATTGGCTTGCAAACAACAAAATCAGCAGCGCGGACAGTGCAATTACCGGAATAACTAAATGCTTTTTCATTTTGTCCTCGCTCACTATTTTGATCATCCGGCTAGGAAAATACGCCCAGCCCTAATTATCATTGGGCCGGGCTATGAATACCCGTGTAACAACCGCACAAGCCTGTTACACGGGGGAGGGCCGGTGGGCTGGGCGCCCGCTCGAAAAGGCGGTAGCTTAGGCTTTGCGACGGTCTTCGCGACGAACATGGCCAGCGGGGTCATCGGCACCGCGACCGCGCCGAGCGACGTTCTCAACGCCTTGAATCACCGGATGGCCTGCGCCTTCACCTTTTACGTCGCCGGGCTTGTCATCGGCGCCACGACGGGCAACGATGTCATTACCTTGAATAACTGGATGGCCAGCGCCTTCACCCTTTACATCACCGGGTTTGTCATCGGCACCCCGGCGGGAGACAATTTGGTTAGCATCGAGGGAAACTGCGGTTGCAGATACGGAAACGATGCTGCTGATAGCTACGACGGCGCCAATGGCTAGAATGAGTTTACTTTGGTTCAACATGGTAGTTCTCCTAAATATAAAAGTTTGGTTGGGTAAAATTAATGGGGATTTATTCCCACAATTATAAATAAGCATAGACCGTGCCATACTTTGTAGTTTATATTAATTAATTTAATTATCAATTAGTTAATGCAATAAACGGCGACAACGTTAAACGCAGGATGATTTTCATGTGGGTGTTAATTCCCTATTATTGGGCATTTCACCCAATAATAGGGCTAAATGCCCAAATTAGGTTTTTATTTTAACAATGGCTGTGATTTTTTATCTATTTGATCGTTTTTAGACTCGGTGATTAGCGCGATAGGCCTGCTATATGCCTGAAGAGCCAATATCCATGCGGCTCTCCAGGCATATCTTGACGCGAGATTCCTGTGCATCCATTCGGGTTGGGTTGAAGAAATCGGCACCGGGCGTGACTCAAAGCCCCGTTTGCCAAACTCTGTTCAGCAGGGAATAGTAGAGATTAAAACAAGAATGCGATGCATCGCCCACACCGCTATACCAAGGTTCAAAGCGAATTGCCGGTATTGAGTTGATACTTGTCGATGCGGTAGCGCAAGGTATCTCGCGACACACCGAGCAACCGTGCCGCCTTGGAAACATTGCCACCGCAGCGCCCCAGGGCTTGTACTAGGAGGCCGCGCTCTACTTCGCTCAGCGCCAGGCCAGCCGGTGGAATGGTCAGCGTGTTGACATCCGTAGTCATGGCGCCGGTTGCCGCTCCGGGCGCGGGTACAAGCATAGGCGCCAGCGGCAGCGCTTGCGG
>JBDSJK010000091.1:0-6792 GCA_039917535.1 Burkholderiales bacterium | reverse complement strand
GCAGGCCGGGCCCGCGCTTGCGGTCGCGCACCCAGTGAGTGAGCATGCTCGTGGCGCTGCCAGCGTCGCATATGTAGCCCACGTGTGCGCCGGCGTCGGCGATGCCACAGATCGTTGCGGGGTCGGCGAGCAACGTTCCAACGATGTCCAGATTGCCATCGAAATAATTTTCAAACGTGTGCAGCAGAATCGCTTTGCCGTTTTTTTCCAGCAACCATTCCAAGGTGAGGTCGATGGGATTGCGCCGTGCGGCTTCGGCCATCGCGGCGACGCTGCTCGTTAACGCGGGTTCGTAGTCGATCGGTTCTTCCAAGCGGAAAGTGCGCGGCAACATGGAGGCGATCCAGCGCGTGTGCTCGTTATCGGGCAACTCAGCCCAGAGTTTGCGGCGCAGTTCGGGATCAGCTTGAATGCGCGCCACGCGCTTGGCGGGCGTGAGGTCGTCCATGGTAGTCCACAATGGATGGGTGACGAAGGGATGAATGGTGCCTTCCAGCGCCATCATCATGCCGATGGGTCGCGTGCCCACTTGGCCGGTGACGTTGAGCCCGTCCGCGCGCGCGGCGTGGATGCTGGCGAGCGTATCGCGCCATAAGTCCGGCGCGTTGTGGACTTGTAGTAGCAACACGGAGAGCGGACGCTGGGCCAGTTCCGCAACCGCGCGCAGCCGTGCGAAGTCGCCATCGCCGAAATCGGAATTCACTTCGATCACACCGCTTCCGGCTCGCTTCATGGCGAGTGCTAAACCGGCGAGTTCCGGTTCCGCCGCGCTCAATCCGGGCGTGAAACGGCCATCTTTGGCGCGATGTTTGACAGTGCGCGAAGTGGTGAATCCCAAGGCACCCGCACGCAGCGAGGCTTCCAGCAATTCGCCCATCTGCTCAATTTCCGCATCGGACGGTTTCGTCGCATGATCCGCACCGCGATCGCCCATGACATAAAAGCGCAGCGCGCAATGCGGCACCTGCGCGCCGATATCCATGATGCGCGGCAGGGTTTCCAGCGCGTCGAGATATTGCGGAAAACTTTCCCAGCGAAAATCGATGCCTTCCGCCAGCACGGTTTCGGGAATATCCTCCACGCCTTCCATCAAGTTGATGAGAAAACGTTCCGCACCGGGGCGCACTGGCGCGAAGCCCACGCCGCAATTGCCAAACACGGCGGTGGTCACGCCGTGCCAAGACGACGGCGCGAGATGGGGATCCCACAACGCCTGGCCGTCGTAATGGGTATGAATGTCGACCCAGCCCGGCGTCAGCAGCAAGCCATCGGCGTTGATTTCACGTTTGCCTTTGCCGAGCTTAGTCCCGACTTCGCTGAACACACCATTATTGACCGCTACATCGGCGATGCGCTGTGGTGTGCCGGTGCCGTCGACGAGTTGTGCGTTACGTATGACTATGTCGTGCATTCTTTATCTCCAGATAATCGCCTACTGCCAATGAACAGCAAGAGCGCGTCATTCCCGCGTAGGCGGGAATCCCATTTCATTTTGCTTATAGCTATTTGGGCCCCCTTGCAGGGCGCGTTCGGGCTTGTAAGCCTAAACCGTTTCGCAGGCGGCTTGTGTCCAAGCCTAAACTCCTGCTCCACCCCCCGCGGGGACGAGCCCCCATTTGTCACTCAGTTGAGTAATCCGCAATGAATTATGTTGCGAGATTTTACACCGTGGGCAACTGATTAAAATCCGGAAAAATTCCATCGCCTAACTTCACTTCCACGCGATCAACCTTAGCGCCGGGCGGGCCCTTGCGCACCCACGCGAGAAATTCCGCTACATCTTTGTCGTGCCCTTGAATCACCGCTTCCACCGTACCGTCGGCGCGATTGCGCACCCAGCCCGTGATCTCTTGCTTGACGGCAGCGCGGTACATGGCAACACGAAAACCAATGCCTTGCACTATGCCATGAATGCGTAAATGTTTGGTCTCAATCATGGCTGCTCACTTTGCCGCGCGTTTGTTTGATCGCGCCTTCACGTTTCTTGCTGGCGATACGGCGTTCTTTTGAGCCGAGCGTGGGGCGTGTTTTGATGCGCTTCTTCGGCACATGATTCAATTTCTTCAAGCGCTCGAGGAGCCGCTCAAAAGCGATTTCCTTGTTGCGAAACTGTGATGGCGAATCTTGCGCGATCACGACCACACCCGAAGGTGGATGACGCAAACGCAGCGCCGAGTTGGTTTTGTTGACGTGCTGTCCACCGGGGCCGCTAGCGCGAAACACGTCGATCTCGACTTCGTTTTCGAGAGTCGCGCGATCGACGCAATAGGGTGGTGGGCTGAGTGCATTAAGCAACATGAAAATGCAGAGTGATCTTTATAGGGTTAAGTAATGCGAGTATCATTTTAATCGCAAACGCAATTCACCACTCACGGATCTTGGAGGAATTATGAAATCAGGTTTAGTTCGCACGATATTGGCCGCTTCGCTTTCGCTATTCGGCATGGCCGCCGTTACTTCCAGTTTCGCCGACGAGACGTGCAATTCACCGTACATGACCAAGCTGATTAAAGGTCAGGAAGATTTTGTGTACGTTTGGACATTGGGCGTGGATGGCCTGGGCGATGGTCACGACAAACTCGTCACCATCGACGTCAATCCCAAGTCCAAATCCTACGGCAAAGTGATCGCGACATTGTCCCTCAGTGATCGCGGCGAGGCGCACCATATGGGCTTTACCGACGACCGGCGCTTTCTGTGGGCGGGTGGTTTGGACAACAGCAAAATTTACGTATTCGATATCTCCAGCAATCCCGCCAAGCCAAAGTTGACCAAGACCATCGCCAACCTGTCTGCGAAGACCGGCTACGTTGGCCCGCACACTTTCTATGCGATGCCGGGCCGCATGCTGGTGGGTGCGTTGTCGAACAGTAAAGATCACGGCGGCGTCACCGGCATGGCGATGTACAACAACAAGGGTGACTTCGTCGCCAAATACGATATGCCGACGGACAACGGCGGTGACGGTTATGGCTACGACATCGGCATTAATCCAGGCAAGAACGTCTTGCTGACGTCCAGCTTCACCGGCTGGAACAATTACATGATGGATCTCGGCAAGCTGATTAAAGACGGCGAAGCCATGAAGCATTTCGGCACCACCATGGTGGTGTGGGACTTGAAGGCCATGAAAGCGAAGAAAGTGTTGAACGTTCCCGGCGCGCCGCTGGAAATCCGTTGGAGCTTAAAACCGGGCGACAACTGGGCCGTCACAGCTTCCGCGTTGACATCGAAAATTCACCTCGTCAAGCAGGATGACAAGGGCGAATGGCAGGCGAAAGAAGTGGCGACTATCGGCGACCCAGCGAAGATTCCGTTGCCGGTGGACATCAGCATTACCGCCGACGGCAAAGGACTGTGGGTCAACACTTTCATGGACGGTAAGACGCGCTATTTCGATTTAAGCAACCCCGAAGCGCCGAAGCAGACATTTGAAAAAGTCACTGGAAAGCAGGTCAACATGGTGTCGCAAAGCTGGGACGGTAAGCGGGTTTACATCACGTCCTCACTGCTAGCCAACTGGGACAAGAAAGGCGACGACAACGAGCAAATGGTGCGCGCGTTCAATTGGGATGGCAAAGATCTCACGCTGGCGTTTGAGGTTGATTTCAACAAGGAGAAACTGGGCCGCGCGCACCATATGAAGTTTGGTACAAAGTCGTTGCGGGCCGCGTTTGATGAGGGTGGCGTCGAGCAAGTTGCCGATGCGCGTCAGTAATTTTGTTCGTCGTTTCTATGAGGGGTATCCGCGATTGTGCAGTGATCTGTAGCCTATTCGCCACGCTGTCATTCGCCCACGAAGCGGAACCCCTCAAATCCTTAGACTTTGTCCCGCCAGCGCCGGGTAGCTATGAGTTACAACGCATCATGCCGGTGCCCAACGGTACGGTGCTGGATGTAAACGGCAAGGCGAAACCACTCAAGGTTTTCACCCGTGACAAGATCACATTGTTGTCGTTCATCTACACATCGTGCGCCGATCCCGAAGGTTGTCCCATGGCGTATCAAACCTTCGACGAGTTAAAAAAATACATCGCCGCGCGGCCTGAGTTCAAAGACAAGATGCGCTTAGTGAGTCTTAGTTTCGATCCGCTGCGCGATACGCCGGAGGTAATGCAGCACTATGGCGGTAGCCACGTGCGTGAGAAGGACGGGGTGCCGTGGTTCTTTCTGACGACGCCGTCAATCAAAGCGCTACAGCCGCTGGTGGACGGATTCGGGCAAGATGTTCGCTACGTGGTCGATAAAGAAACCGGCAAAACTACCCAGGAGTTGAGCCACGTGCTCAAGGTTTTTCTCATCGATCGCGCGAGTCAAGTACGCGAGATTTATACGACTTCATTTCTGCTCCCACAGGTGGTGATGAACGACATCGAGACCTTGCTGCTGGAAGCGCAGCGTAATTGATCGTTCTAGCTCGACATTGCCTGAGAGCCAGTCCCAAAAAGGGGATAAATATTCATGCGCTTTTCGCGACATTGCTCGCCGCCCTGCCGGCAGTTGCTGGCGATGGGCCGGCAACATGGTTGGGCTTGCCGGCGGTCATTGTTCCGGCCGACAACCCCATTACTCCCGCCAAAGTTGAGCTAGGCAAAAAGCTATTCATGGATCGGCGTCTGTCGCCGAACGGCACGATGTCTTGCGCCATGTGTCACGTTCCCGAACAAGGTTTCACCGTCAACGAGTTGGCAACCCCCATTGGTTTCGAGGGCAAGAGCCTGCGTCGCAACGCGCCGACCTTGTTGAACGTTGCATTGCAAGCGAGCTTTTTGCGCGATGGGTCTAAGCCGACGTTAGAGGCCCAGGTTTGGGGCCCCATGCTGGCGCCGAACGAAATGGCAAACCGATCCGTAGATGCAGTCGTGGCGCGGATCAACGGGCTGGCGGACTATCGCGATTTGTTTGCCTTGGCGTTCGACGGCAAACGCCCGTGCGAAGTCACTATCGCCCAAGCAATCGCCAGCTACGAACGCACCTTGCTGGCGGGAAACTCGCGCTTTGATCGCTGGTATTTTGGCAAACAGGCCCTCGTCCCTTTTTCGGGAGACGTATTAACGGCGCAGGAGCAGGTGGGATTTGCTGTGTTCATATCGTCAGGCTGTGATGTCTGCCACACTTTGGACGAGAACGTTGCGATGTTTTCCGACGGGCTTTTTCACAATACCGGCGCGCAGCGGTTGAAGCAGCAGCAAGCATCGCAAACTATTTCCGTGCAGCTCGCGCCTGGGGTTAACGTCAAGATTGATCCGCGAGAGTTAGCAACCGTTTCGGAGCCGGAACAATCCGACGACGGGCGTTTTGAAGTGAGTAAGAACCCTGAAGATCGCCACGCTTTCAAAACGCCAAGTCTGCGCAACGTCGCGCTCACGGCGCCCTACATGCATGATGGGTCCCTGGCGACTCTAGATGATGTGATTGACTTTTATTCGTTGGACAACGCAATCGATTCCGACCGATCTAAGTTGTTAAAGCCAACTAATTTCTCGATGGAAGAGAAGCGCAATCTCATTGCGTTTTTGAAGTCCCTCACGAGCGATAATGTGAGCGAACTGAGCGGCGCTGCGCGCGCCGCATTCCACCCTTTTCCGAACGATGGTGACGGCCAATAGCCTTGGTAGGAGAATAATTTGACTAACAATCTCAAGTTTTTGATTCTCGTCTTGTGTTGGTTCGGCGTTAGCGCGTTGGCCGACGAACTGCCGCTATTCGATGGCCATTTGCACTACACCGGAGACGCATGGCAAAGCACGCCGCCGGAACGCGCGATCCAATTGCTCGACGAAGCGAACATTGGCCGCGCATTGCTTTCCAGTACGCCCATCGAAGGCACGCTGAAACTTTACGCGCTTGATCCCAAGCGTTTTGTGCCGGAGCTGCGTGTTTATCACAAGACCACCAGCTATGAAACTTGGCTGATCGAGCGCGCCAATTGGTGGCGAGCTGACGACACACTGCCATTCCTTGAAAACGAGCTGAAGCGTGGCATTTACAAAGGTATCGGCGAGTTTCATTTGTTCGGCGCCGAGGCCGAGAGCGAAGTCATGCGCAAGTTGGTGAATTTATCCGTTGAGCGCAAGCTGCATTTGCATGCCCATTCCGACGCCCAGGCCATTGCTACGCTGATTGGCCACAATGCAAAAGTCAAAATGCTTTGGGCCCACGCGGGCATTAGTACCCCGGTTGAAGTGGTGGCGGAGTGGATGGAAAAGTTTCCGCAAATTACCGTTGAATTATCTTACCGCTACGATGTGGTAACCGGCGACGACATCGACTTGCGCTGGCGCGAATTATTTTTAAAGTATCCCGAACGTTTCGTCATTGGAAGCGATACGTGGACGCCGACGCGCTGGTCTGAACTTCCCACCATCGCCACGTGGTATCGCGGCTGGCTGGCCAAGCTCCCGCGCGATGTCGCGGAAAAAATCGCCTACAAAAACCTTGCTCACTTTCTCGGTGTTGAGTTTCCGTGAATTTTCCGCATGCATGGGGTTTACCTCGTGGTCTGGGTTCGGCCAGCAGCAGACTTCGCGAATGGCCGATTAGGAGCAGGCTGGTCTACCTGGAGCCAGGTCGTTGCGCTCCATGGGCTTAATCATCGAGTCCCAGCCCTTTCGGTTATTTTCCAACAAAGGTACGTAAAGTCTCACAGGATTTGTACGTTGCGCGGATTTCGCCTTTGCGTTTGACGATACGCAATTAGCGCGTTTCCATTGGTTCTGTCGCAATAAGAATATTTGGTCAAGTGAAGCGCCGCATTGATGTTAATCAGAAGGCCAAACTGTAGAACTGCTC
>JBDSJK010000090.1:0-21429 GCA_039917535.1 Burkholderiales bacterium | reverse complement strand
GAAGAGATCCAGATCCGCCGCATAAGGGTGACGCGGATCCAGGAACCGGCTGCCGTCCTCTGGCTGCAGCCCCATGCCCCTGATCGCCAGTTTGGTTTCCGAACGCAGGTTGGCGGAATCAACGATCTCGGCCTTTAATTCGCCCTGGGCTTTCGGTAGGAAGTAAAAACGGAAATTGGGATTTTCGCTGATGGTGAAATCGATGTCGGCGGACATGACTAGTTTCTCGGCGTAATAAACATTCACTTGCTTGACGTATTGCACGTCTGTGTCGTTCATCGCCAGGCCCGACCAGTTGGGATGGTGGATCATCAATTGCACCATGGCGGGCTTGTCTTTTTCGATGATGTCGTCAACGCGCACTTTCATCTTGCCCATATTGCTTTTCACGGCGGCCATGTTTTTCGGCGCGGGCGCAGAGCAGCCGCCGGAGGCGATGATGGTGCTGGTGTCCATCCATAACGAACCGTCGTTCATTTCCGCCACGGCGCGCATCGGCGAATAGGTTTCGACGCGCACCCGGGTTTCGATATCAGCGCGGCCACTTTCCGGCGTCATGGTGAACTTCACGCCGACGGGCGACGGATTGTTGTCGATCATGAGCCATACGTTTTTGATGTAGCGCTCGGGGGTTTGGTCGATTTTCGTGCGCATCATGACGGGCACCACGGCGGCATCTTCAGCGCGTGGCGGAACCCACAATTGGATCACGTCCTTGGCCATGGCTTTGATGGGCCGATCTTGAAACATCATCTTGCGAACCTTGAGCCAGTTTTCGTTCTGGTCCGGGTCCGCCGCCGTGGCGACGGTGGCAACTCCCACTAAACTAATACACACGCTAGACAGGATTAACTTCTTTATGATTTTTAGCATGTTTACGTGCTCCAGAGTGATCGCTACCGCTACATTTAAGCCATACGGGCAAGAATTACGTCGAGCCGCTGCCCGGCGTAATTTTGATGAAACTTTCTACCTTCACGTCCCTGGTGTCGAGGACTTCGGCGCGTAATTCGCCTTCGCCTTGGGGCATGAAGTAAAAACGAAAGTTGGGATTCTCACTAATGGAAAAATCGACATCCGCCGTCATAATCAACTTGCCGCCATAGCTCACGTTCACGGTGCGAACGTAATAGGCTTGTTGATAAAGGTTGGAAATTTGATCGCGCACTAACGGCGACGCATTGGGATGATTGATCAGCAATTGCGCCAAGGTCGGCTGGCCTTTTTCCACATTCGGATCCACCTTGAACTTGAGCTTGGGCTTGAAATCCGCGTAGTCAGGCAGCGTGCCGTTTGCCGCAGAACAACCGCCAGAAGCTTTAATGTAATGGGTCGACATATACAGCTTGCCGTCGTTCATTTCAGCCACGGCGCGCAGATGGGAATAGGCTTCGATCCTAACACGCGTATCAATGTCGGCACGTCCGCTTTCCGGCGTGAAGGTAAAGATCGCCGCTACCGGTGAAGGGTTGGCGTCGATAAACAGATAAAGCTTTTGAATATAACGGTCACGGGTTTGGCTCAGCCCGGTTTTTATCTGGATGGGGACCGTTGCCGCATCCTCCGCGCGTGTTGGCGCCTTGAGCGCCACGACCTTGCCGTCTGCATCATTGATGATGACCCGGTCTTCGAAGTAGCTTTTGCGAACTTTTTGCCAGACTTCGGATTTCTCGGCATCGGGTGGCAGATCGGCGCCAAAAGCAACGCCGGCCATGGCCAACAGGCTTAAGGCCGCGCTACATACAAACATTGATCTGAACCAATTCATTGCCACTTCCTTTATATCTTTCACTTCTAAGTATAGACCGAAGAGATGTCTAGGGCAAAAGCCTGATTATTCTTCCCATTCCAGTTCGGCGTAGGTCGCCGTGACCGTGCGGCGGTGGAAATTCTCAAACTCCTTCCACTGCTCTTGCTCATCCCAACCAACAGTTTCGATCGCTTCTTGTATAGTCTTTTTGTCCTTCAAAGCCTTACGCACGCCGTCGGCCACCTTGGTCAAATAGCGTTCCTCGGCCGCAATCGCGCTAGGCCAGGGCGCAGAGACCGGGCCGTGGCCCGGCACCACTTGCTTCGCGGGTATCTTCTTCACGTCAGCGATCACCTTCAACCAACCCGGTATGCTGCCATCCATGGCCGGGACATGCTCCATGAATAATAGGTCCGCGAGCCATAACGTCTCGGTTTGCTCGTCCCATACGGTTACGTCGTTATCGGTATGCCCGAGCGGCCAGGCTTGCACGTTGATCTTGCGTCCGCCCAAATCTAACTCGAGCGACTCGCCGGCTTTAACCGTTTGCGTGGGCGGTGTGAGCTCGCTACCCATCGCGAGGTCCCCCAGATCCCGCTTCAAGGAGTTGGTGTAAGTGGTGTTGCGCGCGCTAATGGCCTTGGCCAACTGCGCGTGCCCGACGAATATCACCCCATCGGCTTTAAACGCCGGGTCGCCGAATATATGATCGGGATGCACATGGCTGTTGATGACGTAGCAAACGGGCTTGTCGGTAGTTTGCTTGATCGCGGCTTTAAGCTTTAAGCCTATCGGCAAGCTGCCACCCGCATCGATCACCGCGACGCACTGTGCGCCAACAATGAAACCAATGTTGGCCTGGTCCGCCAAGTTGGCCGGCGTACGCTCGTAAACCGTGTTGCCCTTGTGAACAAAAATTCCGGGAACGATTTCGGTGAGATTGAAGTCGCCGTCTGCCGCTTGAACGGCGCCACTCATGGCGACCAACAGGGTCGTGATTGTCTGCGTTATTTTCCGATTCCAAATACTCCTCACTTACTCATTATCCTTGGTTTGGTCAACACGCTCGGTGACTGAGGTCACTTTGCCCGTGATACCGATTAACGTTCAATAATCGTATTTGATATACCGAAAGCGCTGATCCTCATTCGGCGTACCTTCTAGCGCACCTTTTTCCTGCTTGGGTTGCCAATGCACGACGGATTCGATCTTCTTCGCCAACTCAAAATCTTTGTCGCTGATGCCTTTGGCCGAGTGGGTACAGAGCTTCACCGTAACGAAGGCGTAGGAAACGGTGAGATCGGGATGATGCCACGCGGCTTCGGCAAGATGGCCAACCGTGTTGACCACCATGAGCGTGCCTTTCCAGCCTTCGGTTTTGTATTTGCGGCGTATCCAGCCATCCTCGTAAAACCACTTAGGCAATTCGGCTTCCAGTTTGGCTTTGATTTCCGCTTCGGAATAGACGTGTTCTTTGGCTTGTTCCATGCTGATCTCCTAAATGCTGTTGGCCTGCAAGGCAATACCAGAGCGGATTACAGCCGTGCATGCCTGGAGACGCGCTCTGGTATTGCCTCTTCAGCCAGTCACTAATATTTCGCCGCGCCCCGCATTCGCCACATCACCCATCCAACGTCGCACACGATTATTGGGAATATTGAATTTCGCGAAACGCGTATCCAGTGTACGCCAGTACGCCAGCACTAGAGTCAGGAAACTCAGCGAATGTTCACCGCAATCGTTAAACGTGATTGGGAGTTGGCTCGGTAAGTCTTTCACGATCAGCGTACCGCGCTTCATGGCGAATCCGGCGAACGCACCTACTTCGCCCAGCACCGCAATTGTTCCGCCCGACATGCGCGAGCACGCATAGGCGCCGATGTTGCCCTCGACCAAGATCATGCCGCGACGCATCTGATCGCAGGCGCGATCGCCCACGTTGCCGTGCACAATGACTAGCCCGCCAAACATACCGCGCCGCTCGCCGGGCAAGCCGCCGCCGAGAAAATCGCCCGCATTTCCTGCGATACGAATTGCGCCACCGCGCATGCCGCACGCGGTGAAAATGCCGCTGCTGGCTTTCGCTGCTATCGTGCCGCCCTTCATGCCCAGGCCAACATAATCACCACAGTTTCCGGCTAGGGTAATTTCACCGTGAGTCATCGCGGCGCCAATACGATCGAGTTTGGCGCAGTCGCCCGCGAAAACGATCTTCGCAACATCACGGCCCGTGATGTTGAACAAATCACCCGCTTGAACATTGCTGTTACCAACGGGCAACTCAATCTTTGCGATCTCTGCTACCTCTTTTCCTTGCAGATGATCGGACGTAAGTGACGAGCAATCGACGCGTTGCAGGGTCGCTTGCTTTAACTTGAACGTGAGCGAGCTCACACCGCGCCCTTCATGAGTTTGTGCAAATGAAAATGATAGGGGCCGAGCTTGCCGCCATAATTTCCGGCGCTGATACGCTTCACGCCTTTCGCCGCGCCCAGCGCACACACTGCCTTCATGCCCGCGATCATCGCGGCGGCTACGTCAGCTTCCGTCAAACCATCGATGACAATTTCCAGCACCGCGCCGACATCGGGTGTGAGTTCGGTTTTAGTGATGCCGCGTATTGTCGGACAAAAAGCGTCGTTGGTCGATGCGAGCAATGCTTTGTATTTCGAGCCGACTTTGGAGCCGGAACGCACCACGCCTCCTGGGAACGGCATGATGACGTTGCGCACTTTGTGCATCGCTTCGATGGCCGCCTCACACGCGGCGAGCGCAGCGGATTGGTGTGCGGCCAGAATCAGAAAATTGCCGCCGCCGACGGCTTTCGTCAGGCCGGTGGTTTCCTCGCAAAGAAACTCGCCATCCATGACCGGCACCCGCCAATAACGCTTCCCCGCTATCAGTTTGGCGACCTGAAAACCATCGCCAAAATAACGCAAATTTTTTCCGAGCGGCAATTTTTCTCCCTCTTGTATGCCCGCGAAACAGGCGCTCGTCGGCGAGGTCAGCACACACTGGCCGACGCGGCGTTCCAATTGTTTGGCGAGCTCTTTGGTCGAAACCGCGAACAGCAACACCGATACGCCGGGCCGCCTGTCGGGTGTTTCCGCTACGTCGAGCTTGCGCTCAATGCCTGCTTCACAGCCGCAGGCGATGACCGATGTAGCAAAGCCCGTCATGGCAATGGCCGAGTGATAGGCCCATTTCAAGTTATGCGCGGTGATCAACACCCGCGTGGCCTTCATGCCGAAGGCTTCGGCAAAAGTGTCGTCGATGTGGACGCCGTTGATTTGCAACTTAGCCTCTAATGCACTCATGGACATGCAAGCCGGTGCCTGGTCCGAGTTCCCGCATTTCATCGGCGCCGATTTTGAAGTTATCGAGGCTCATGGTTTGATAGCGCTCGAAATAGAACTGCAATTCTTTCTCGATACCGCGATCAAATTCGGGTTTCACGACGTGGGTGCTGCCCCAAGTAACCTTCACGATCTTGCCGTTCTCCGCGACCAGCTCGCCGTCTTTAAACACATAACGCGGCTTGGCGAACATCGCTTCGGGGTCGGGCAGGTCTTCGTACACGGTAATGTCCGCCGCAGCGCCGACACCGAGATGGCCACGATCTTTGAGGCCGAGAATTTTTGCCGGCGCCGCGCGCGTCAAAATAGCAATCTCGTAGATCGAGTATTCGCGCGGGTTGGCGGCTAATGTGCTCATGGCGGCCGCATCGGGATTGAGTCTAGCCAATTGCTCGTTTCGAAAAGTTTTATTCATCAGCAGCTTGATCAGGTGCGGATAGCTGGTGAACGGCGCGCCGTTGGGATGATCGGTGGTCAAGAAAATTCGCCACGGATCGGTGACGCCCAAAAATATTTCCAAGCCGATTGCCCACTGCAAAGCGTTGACGAAATTTTTGTCGCGATAATGAAACGGCACGACGCCACAACCCGCATCGCACTCGATGTCCATTATCACGAATTTTTTCGGATTGGCAAAACCCGAGTTACGATGCTGCGCCATGCTGTCGCCCGACGCGGTGACGGTCTGGCCGAACATGATCTGACCGACGTCGCAACTGACATTTTTGTTCGCGTTGATCGCTTCCGCAATGCGCGCGGCACCGGAAGAGAATTTGCGATCGCCCTCGGTGCCGTAGGAATGAAACTGCACGTGAGTGAGGTGAATCGGCAGGCCTTGCGCCGCGGCGATGGTCGCCAACGTGGTCTCCACGTTGCCCGGCACACCGAGATTGCTGGCGTGTACGTGCAACGGATGGGGCACTTGCAAATCCTGCAATGCTTGCGCCAGCGTCTTCAGAATTTGGCGCGGCGTGATGCGATAGTGAACATGCTCGTCGTCGAGATCGAGCTTGCGCTGATTGAATTTAAATGCGGAAATCCCGCCGGGATTCACGACTTTCAACGCCAGCGCTTGGCTCGCGTGCAACGTCCAAGCGACATAGTCGTTGATGGCTTTTTGATCTTGCTTCGCGGCCAGCATGCGCAGCAGAAAATCGTCGGAGCCCAACATGGCATAGGCGCCCTTGTCGACGATAGGCGTATCGCCCATTTCGAGATGGGCCTGACGCGCGTTGACCGGCAGCATGGCGGGCTCAAAGCAAGCAGTGTAGCCCATCTCCGCGTAGCGATAGCCCGTGGCCAGGGTACCCGGCGCGGCATGGCCGGCGGAACTGCGCGTGAGTTCGCTGCGCGGCACCGGGTCGCCGCGATGATCTTCGGGCAACATGGCGCGGGCGATATTCACCTTGCCGCCGCCGATGTGGGTATGCAAATCAATCGCACCCGCCATCACGATTTTTCTGCTCAGGTCGTAGTTCTTTTCAATGGGCTCATTGGCCGCAGGCGCAGCAACGATGCGGCCATCGCGCACGAACACGTCGCGTACTTGGCCATTGACGTTTTGCGCAGGATCGTAGAGTTTGCCGCCGGTGAGCTTGAGGAGCATGAAACAATGCGGTTGGAATTTTGGTAGCTAGTTTACCTCATTTCCCTAGCGTGATTGCGCCAGAAGCCACAAACGAAAATGGCATCAGCAAGGCTGGTGGCCATTTAAACTATTATCTTTATTTGTATTACAACGAGCATTGCCTACTAGGCAGGCTCAATCTATTTCTTAGGTTGTTCCCGCGACAAGCGATGGATGGTGCCCGTTTCGGAGAGAAAGCGGACAGGTACGTCGTCGTTCGGCTGTTGATCGTCGCGGAAATGGGTCACGAGTCGTGGCGCCACCCAGTAAATAATTGACCAGATTAACAGAAAACCGAGCAACAGCATCGAGGCATGTAAGGTATCCATGACCCGATGCTAGCAAGTCTTTGCGTGCAAGACTGTGAACAACTGTTACAGCCTAGCTACGGCGCCGGGCAAGCCCGAACTAATCGAGTGTCAATTTTAAGGTGTTAAGACAACCGTAAATAGTTTTGAGGATAGGTTCCTCGCCGGGGGTCGGCGCTTGGACATTGACCACGGTGACGACATTGTTGATGACCGTCACATACATGATGCCCTTCATCACTTCGCTGCCGGCCTTGCCGGTCCATTCGATTTTCTTGAAATTGCTGTTCCCCACAGCTTGCGTTTGGATTTCGCTTTTCACAAAATCAGCCCGCCGATTTTCGATGCCGCCCAGATAGCGCTTCAGCAGCAACTCTTTGACCTCTTCTTGTTGGTCGGGCTTAAGCAATGAATAATCTTCCTTCGTATAGCTAAACACAAACTGAATTACGCCCGCCGCTTCGGTCTCGAGCTTGTCCTCGCGGAAAGTATAAGTAATGCCGTTTTGCACGGTCCGAGCGCGCAACTCGACAAAACCCTGGGGCGGACGGAAGGCGAATTGATCATAGGCGCCTTCGGGCTGACACTCGCCCGCGGTTGCAGCATTGGCCGTTGCGAAAAGTAGAAATAAGCAGCTAGCAAGCTTGTGGGTCATAGCGGTCTCTGTGAATGATTATTAGCATGAAATGAGGTAACCTGCGCTTTGAGTACTCATTCTATATTAAGGTTCCGCTAACAGCATGAGCAAGCTTAGTAGCGGTTTTACTTGCTTAAACTTTAAGCGTAGAATTCGATGCTCAAACACAATAAAACCGCAATGAAAATCGGTCCGTACCAGCTCAAAAACAATCTGCTTGTTGCGCCCATGGCCGGCGTGACGGATCGTCCTTTCCGTCAGCTTTGCAAACGGATGGGCGCGGGCATGGCGGTGTCGGAAATGGTCGCATCCAATTCATTGTTGTGGGGTTCCGAAAAAACCTTGCGTCGCGCCAACCACGAAGGCGAAGTGGAACCGAAGTCCGTGCAAATCGCCGGTGCCGATCCGGCTATGATGGCGGAAGCGGCGAAGTACAATGTCGACAAGGGCGCGCAAATTATCGACATCAATATGGGTTGCCCGGCGAAAAAAGTTTGCAACGTCATGGCGGGGTCCGCGTTGTTGCGCGACGAGCCCCTGGTGTCTAAGATTCTCGACGCGGTCGTCGCGGCGGTGAACGTCCCCGTAACGTTAAAGATACGCACCGGCTGGGATAAGCAGAATAAGAATGCAATCGCCGTCGCGCGTATCGCTGAGAATGCCGGCATCCAAGCGCTGGCCATGCACGGTCGCACGCGTGCCTGCGCCTACACCGGCGATGCAGAATACGACACCATTGCCGCGGTTCGAGCGCATGTAAAAATCCCGCTCATCGCCAATGGCGACATTACCACGCCGGAGAAAGCCCGCCAGGTGCTGGCCTACACGGGAGCGGACGCGGTGATGATCGGTCGTGCGGCACAGGGCCGTCCCTGGATTTTTCGCGAGATCGAATATTTCTTGAAAACCGGCGCCCATCTTCCTGCGCCGGAGGTGTCTGAAATACACTTCGTGATGATACAGCACCTAGACGATTTGTATGGCTTCTACGGCGAGGACGCCGGCGTGAAAGTCGCGCGCAAACATATTGGCTGGTACACCAAAGGTTTAGTCGGTTCCGCTAGTTTCCGCCATGGCTTGATGCAGTTGCAAACGAGCGCTGAGCAAATGGCGGCGATTGATCAATTTTTTGGCGAACTCGCGGCACAACACGAGCGTCTCGCTTATGTCCCAGAAGAGCTGGCCGCATGAAAAAAGAAAACGAAATTTCTGCCTGTGTCCGCAAAACCGTATCGGATTATTTCAGCCATCTAGATGGCGAAAAACCTTGTGCGGTGTACGAAGCCGTGCTGGAAAGCATGGAGAAACCACTCATTGAAGTGGTGCTTCACCAAGCGGGCGGCAACCAAACCAAGGCATCGGAAATTCTCGGTTTAAATCGCAACACCCTACGCAAGAAAATCCTGCAATACGACATTAAGTAAGCACGCGCTTTGACTACCAACAGCATTCAACGAGCACTGATCAGCGTCTCGGACAAGACTGGCATCGTCGAGTTCGCTAAGCAGTTACACGAGCGCCAGGTCGAAATCATTTCCACCGGCGGCACCGCAAAGCTGCTGCAAAATTCCGGGGTACCCGTTATCGAAGTGGCAGATTACACGGGCTCGCCGGAGATGCTCGACGGCCGTGTGAAAACCCTACATCCGAAAGTTCACGGTGGCATTTTAGGGCGACGCGATATCCCGGTACACGTCGAGCAAATGGCGCATTACAACATTCCGGCAATCGATTTGGTCGTGGTGAATTTGTACCCATTTCGTGAGACCGTGGCGAACCCGGATGTCAGCCTTACGGACGCCATCGAAAAAATTGATATTGGTGGTCCTGCCATGGTTCGTGCCGCGGCGAAAAATTACGCTTGCGTCACCGTCGTGACCGATCCCGCGGATTACGCGATGATAGCGACGAAATTGACTCAGCAGGAGGGAATTTCCACCGCAACGCGATTCAAACTTGCCTGCAAAGCCTTTAGCCACACGGCGGAATATGACGGCGCGATTAGCAATTATCTAACTGCGCTCAATGACGCCGCGATCCGTAGTGAATTTCCCGCGCGGCTGAATTTACAGTTCAATAAAGTACAAGATTTGCGCTACGGCGAAAATCCTCATCAACACGCGGCGTTTTATCGCGATCTCAAACCCACGCTCGGCTCGCTTAGCAATTATCAGCAGCTGCAGGGCAAGGAATTATCCTATAACAACATCGCCGATGCGGACGCGGCATGGGAATGCGTGAAAAGTTTTTCGCCGCCTGCCTGTGTGATTGTGAAACATGCCAATCCCTGCGGCGTCGCGCTGGCAGATAGGCTGGAGAGCGCCTATCGGTGCGCCTTCGCGACTGATCCCACCGCTGCGTTCGGCGGCATCATCGCCTTCAATGGCGAAGTGGATGCCGCGACCGCGGAAGCAGTCACCAAGCAATTTGTGGAAGTGTTGATCGCGCCTAGCTATGCAGCCGATGCGCTTGTCTTGCTCAAAGCCAAGGTCAACGTGCGTGTATTAGCTACGCCGCTTGGCGATGGCCACAATCGCTGGGATGTGAAGCGCGTCGGTGGAGGCATGTTGTTGCAAAGCCCCGATAGTCGCTTGATCAACGCTCACGATCTGAAGATCATGAGCAAGGCTCAACCGACCGCACAACAGTTGCAAGACATGTTGTTTGCTTTTCGCGTCGCGAAATTTGTGAAATCCAACGCCATCGTATTTTGCGGCGAAGGCCGCACGCTTGGTATCGGTGCCGGGCAGATGAGCCGCGTGGATTCAACGCGACTGGCGGCGATGAAAGCTCAGCAAGCAGGCTTAAGTCTTGCGAATTCCGTCGCCGCGTCGGACGCATTTTTTCCGTTCCGCGACGGGTTGGATGTGATCGCGCAAGCCGGCGCAAAGGCCATTATTCAGCCGGGCGGCAGCATGCGCGACGATGAGGTGATCGCCGCTGCGAATGAGCACGGTCTGGTCATGGCGATTACCGGCATTCGCCATTTTCGCCATTAGCATTTTTGCCTGCCTGCAAAGGCAATAGTAGAGCGGCTGTCAGGTCTTATATCGCTACGAGCTAGTATCCATGCGGCTCCTAGGTGATCGTTATTTGCATTTCGTAACGGTTCTTAAAGGGTGGTTATGAAGGTTTTAGTCATCGGATCCGGTGGACGGGAACACGCGTTGGCTTGGAAACTGGCGCAAAGCAAACGCGTCACCCAGGTCTACGTCGCGCCGGGCAACGCGGGCACGGCGGCGGAACCGGGCGTTGAGAATCTTAACATCACCGACATCGTCGCGCTGGTAAATTTTGCGCGGGATCGAGACATCGCGTTGACAGTAGTCGGCCCGGAAGCAGCGCTTGCTGCCGGTGTGGTGAACGCTTTTCGCGCCACGGATCTGAAGATATTCGGCCCGACGCGTGAAGCGGCGCAGTTGGAAAGTTCCAAGGATTACGCCAAGCAATTCATGCAGCGCCACGGCCTGCCGACCGCGGCCTATGGGACGTTTACCGATGCGCAGGCCGCACATCGTTACGTCGATCAGCAAGGAGCGCCGATCGTCGTGAAGGCCGACGGTCTGGCGGCGGGCAAAGGCGTTGTGGTCGCGACGACGCTCGCGGAAGCGCACGACGCCATTGATTCCATGCTCGCCGATAACAAGCTCGGCGCAGCGGGCGCGCGCGTGGTGATCGAGGAATTCTTGGCAGGCGAAGAAGCGAGCTTTATCGTCATGGTCGACGGCGAACATGTGCTGCCCCTGGCCACCAGCCAAGATCACAAACGCTTATGTGACGGCGACCTGGGACCGAACACGGGCGGGATGGGCGCGTATTCGCCCGCGCCCGTCATCACGCCGGCGCTGCATGCGCGCGTGATGCGTGAGGTGATCCAGCCAGCGGTGCTAGGCATGAAAGCGGAAGGTTTACCCTACACGGGATTTTTATACGCGGGTCTGATGATCAGCGCATCAGGCGATCCTAAAGTATTGGAATTCAACTGCCGCCTCGGCGATCCGGAAACCCAACCAATCATGATGCGGCTCAAAAGTGATCTGCTCGATTTGCTCGAACATGGGATCGACAGCTCGCTGCACAAGACCGCCGTAGAGTGGGATCAACGTGTAGCGCTTGGCGTGGTGCTGGCGGCAGCGGGCTACCCCGAAGCGCCGCGCAAAGGCGACGTGATTAAAGGCTTGTCCCAACATCACCTCGACAGTGCAATATTCCACGCCGGTACTGCGTTGCAAGACAATAAGGTCGTGACCAGCGGCGGCCGCGTCTTGTGCGTGACCGCTCTGGGTGAAAATATCCACGCAGCCCAACAACGTGCCTATGAAATCACCGCGGGCGTTTATTTCGACGGTATGCAGTTACGCCATGACATCGGCCATCGCGCCTTGGGCGCAGAGAAAACCTGATGCACCTGTCCGTCGCGTTGCTGCGCCGAGCGCGGCGACATGTGGGTCGCGGGGGCGTGATCGCTTACGCGACCGAATCCTGTTTCGGACTGGGCTGCGCGGTGGATAACGAGCGCGCGTTGCTTCAGGTGCTGCGCTTGAAACAGCGACCGAAGACGAAGGGTTTGATCGTGATCGCCGACCGTGCGGAGCGATTTCATCGCCATATCGCGCCGCTTACCGAGTCAGAGCGGCAGCAAGTCGAACAAAGTTGGCCGGGGCCACACACCTGGCTGATCCGCGCCGCGAGCCGCACTAGCCGGGCGCTTCGCGGTCAACACGCTGCGCTGGCGGTACGCGTCACGGCGCACCCCGATGCGCGCGATCTGTGCGCACGGCTGCGCTTGCCGCTGGTTTCCACCAGCGCGAACCGCAATGGCCAGCGCCCAATCAAAAGCGCGCGGGAATGCGCACGACAGTTTGGCCGCCGGGTGTTTGTCATCCCAGGTCGCATCGGTCAACGCAAGCATCCGTCTACAATTCAAGATCTGCACACAGGACAAATACTGCGATGATAGCCAACCGCGCCCGGGATTTTTACCTTGATTTGCAAACACGGATTGTTGCCGCGCTCGAAACGGTCGACGGACGCCCGTTTCGTCGCGACAGTTGGGATCGGCCTGAAGGGGGTGGCGGTATCAGTTGCCTGACGGAAGGCGGCAAGGTGTTCGAGCGCGCCGTGGTCAGCTTTTCGCACGTTTCCGGTAAGCGCTTACCCCCGTCAGCAAGCGCATCCAGACCCGAGCTAACGGGCCGTGGCTTCGAAGCCATGGGGGTTTCGTTGGTGCTGCATCCGGTCAATCCGTATGTGCCCACGGTGCATCTCAATGTGCGGTTTTTCATCGCCGTCCATGAAACACAAGAGCCCGTTTGGTGGTTTGGCGGCGGGATGGATTTAACGCCTTATTATGGCTTTGTCGACGATGCGCAACATTTTCACCGAACCTGCAAAGTGGCGCTGGACCCATTCGGGGAGAACTATTATCCGCGCTTCAAAAAATGGTGCGACGAATATTTCCACATTAAGCACCGCAACGAGCCACGTGGTATAGGCGGTGTGTTCTTCGACGATTTCAACGATCAGGGCTTTGACTTCAGCTTTGCGCTGATGCAAAGTGTGGGGAACAGCTTCTTGTCCGCCTACTTACCTATTCTGGAGCGGCGCAAGAATTTGGCTTATGCACAGCGGGAGCGGGATTTTCAGGCTTACCGCCGTGGCCGCTACGTGGAATTCAACTTAGTGTATGACCGAGGCACACTGTTTGGCTTGCAATCCCAGGGGAGAATCGAATCGATCCTCATGTCGCTACCGCCGATCGTGAACTGGCGCTACGACTGGCATCCGGACGTAGGCTCACCTGAGGAGACTCTTTACAACGAGTTTCTACGGGGTCGTGACTGGATCTAGTCAAGCCCGGTAACCGCGAGTGCGATTACCGTGGAAAACTACCGAACTGGCTTACTTACGACGGGAAGTAATGACGCCTACCAAGCCGATTGCAAACAGCCAGGCGGTGCCAGGCAGTGGCAACGCTAACGGGCCGCTTCTAGGCAAACCATTTCCGCCATCACCCAACTCGCCAGGGGGATTTACCGCACCGTTCCCTTTAGGGCCGATAGAAGTTTTCATCCATGACGGGCTGAACGGTGTGGCACTTACGCTAAATGCCGACATGAGAAAAACTGCAGCGATAATTATTTTTAAACTTTTCATCGGACTTTGTTTCATATTGATGTCCTTTCTAAACCTTAGCTATAGCGTAACTTTGCGTTTTTTAATTATAACGTAACTACGTAACTACAAGAGCTCGATCTCACCCTTAATTATATCCCAAAATTTCGCAATACCTAGCTGTTAGCTGAATTGCGCGGAATTCTACGATTAATTGCATTTTTTCATAAACATAAGCAAAGCCCATGCCATTCCCCGTTATCACATTGTTATGTTATTGATTATATAAGTTTTTAAATTATTTGTTCTTTTCACACTCAAGAAGATAGTCGCTACAGTGTAAGATTTTTCGACACAAAACCGCGCTTTATGCTTGCGCCGTGACCACCCGTACAGCCATCTGTCACAGACCGCCAATGAACCGGGTCTGCCGCCATGCTTCATACACTAGCACCGCTGCGCTGTTGGCCAGGTTTAAGCTGCGGCTATTGGGCCGCATAGGAACGCGGAGCCGCTGCTCTGAGGGAAATTCCCGCAAAATCTCGGCCGGCAGGCCGCGGGTTTCCGGGCCAAACACGAACACGTCACCGGCGGCAAACTTCGCGTCGGCATAGCCCATTGAGCCTTTTGTAGTGAGCGCGAAGCAGCGCCGCGAGTGTAAAATTTTGCGACACTTGTCCCACGTTTCGTGTATCTGCAGACTTGCATACTCGTGATAATCCAACCCCGCGCGCCTCATTTGCTTATCATCCATGCCAAAACCTAACGGCTTGACCAAATGTAGCGTGGCCCCCGTATTGGCGCAGAGGCGGATGATATTGCCGGTATTTCCCGGGATTTCCGGCTGAAAAAGCACGAGATCAAACATGTATCGCCGCTTTCGTTTGAAACGATTCCGGTAAGGTGCGCGCGATCACCCACGCGCTCACCCGCGTAGCGCCGGCCTTTTTTAGCGTTTTTGCCACCTCGTTGATGGTCGCCCCGGTTGTCATCACATCGTCGACTATCGCAACGTGCTTTCCACTCAAATCCACGCGGCAGGCAAACGCGCCCCGCACGTTCTTTGCGCGCCCATTCCAGGGTAGCGTCGCTTGGCTTTCCGTATCGCGAATGCGCTCACACGCATCGGTCAACAAGGGCACATTAAGCTTTCGACACAATGGCTTAGCTAATTCAGCCGATTGATTAAAACCCCGCTCCCGCAAACGAGCACGGCTGAGAGGCATAGCCACTGCGGCGTCTGGCAATGGCACCCCTGACAGCCGCATCAATACTTGCCCTGCAAGCCATGGCGCTACAGCGAATTGGCCCGCGTATTTGAGTTGCTGAATCAGCACATCGACGGGAAAGCGGTAGTCGAACAATGCCAACGTGGCATCGAAGCTCGGCGGATGCGTCACGCACCGTCCGCATACGAGGCCGCCAAGCGTGGGCAGCGCGCAAATCGCGCAGCACACCGCGTTAAGTTTAGGCAAGTGATCGACACAGGCTGCACACAGAATTTCCTGCGCATTGGGTGCAGCGCAAAGCAAACAATCTTGGCTAAATTGCTTAATTTTTAATCTATTGTGTATTTTTGAAAATAAATTATTTGACAATTGATTGCCTGTGCTGAACCATGCGATATACGTCACTTTAACCGAACCCAACGCTACATGACCACGACTGCCGTTGAATTTACTCGCTTCACGCCCCATCCAAGCAAGCCGCGATTCTCCGTCGGTGAAGTGTTGGCGCTGTTCAAGTTGCCTATGAATGATTTGCTGTTCCGCGCCCACCGCGTGCACCGCGAACATTTCGATCCCAACGCGGTACAGCTTTCCACGTTGCTGTCGATTAAGACCGGCGGCTGTCCCGAGGATTGTAGCTATTGTCCGCAGGCGGCGCGTTATCACACCGGCGTCGACAACCAGGCGATGTTGCCGCTAGAAGAAGTTGTCGCTGCGGCGCAGGCAGCGAAGGACGCGGGGGCCACGCGCTTTTGCATGGGCGCCGCCTGGCGCGGGCCTAAGCAGCGAGATCTCGATCCGGTCATAAACATGGTCAAGGCGGTGCGCGCGTTGGGTTTAGAAACCTGCGCGACCTTGGGCATGCTGCGCGATGGTCAGGCCGAACAACTCAAAGAAGCGGGGCTGGACTATTACAACCACAATCTCGATACGTCGCCGGAATTCTACAGCGAAATTGTCTCCACCCGAACTTACGACGATCGGCTCGACACGCTCAATAAAGTCCGCGAGGCCGGACTGAACGTCTGCTGCGGCGGCATCGTCGGCATGGGCGAAACCCGTGCCGCCCGGGCCGGCTTCATCGCCGAACTCGCCAACCTTGATCCGCAACCGGAATCCGTGCCGATTAACAATCTTGCGCAAGTCGAAGGCACGCCGCTATACGGAACCGCGGTGCTCGATCCGCTCGAATACGTGCGCACCATCGCCGCGGCGCGCATCACTATGCCAAAATCTTATGTACGCCTCTCGGCGGGACGGCAGAAATTGGACGAAGCGACCCAAGCGCTTTGTTTTTTTGCTGGCGCCAATTCCATTTTCTATGGAACGGATAAGTTGCTCACGACCGGCAACCCCGAAGCAGAATTGGATCGGGCGCTGTTCAATAAACTGGGGCTGCATACTGCCTAACGTCTAGACTTGCGCAGCGTTGCCTTATAATGGCGACGCATGACTGATTCAGATTCGCCATCCCAACCGCAACACTTTATCAGCGCTGCCAAAACACGCCGCGCGCGCAATCGCGGCGCGGCAAGCCGCCCGCAAATTGCCTACTTCGAAAATGAAATTGGCGCTCGCCTGCTAGAGCGTTTGACCTATATCAAGCACCAGCCGCGCACCATACTCAACATGGGCTGCGGTCTCGCGCGACACAGTGAGCAGCTTGCGAAAATTTATCCCGATGCAACGATAGTGCAGCTCGATTCGGCGCTCGAAATTCTAAAACTTCCTGCTCCGAAAAGCCTATCGCAAAAACTACGCGCCTTGTTCAAAACACGGTCCGCGCGGATTTGTGCGGAACCCACGGCGTTACCGCTTGCGCCGCAAACCGTGGACATGGTGTGGGTTAATTTGCTTAACGTCGCCAGCGCCGCACCGGTTATCATTGCCGAATTCAAGCGCGTGTTAAAGTCGGGCGGGCTGTTGATGCTCGCGACCGTGGGCCCCGATACGCTGCAGGAATTACGCGTTGCGTTCGCTTTAGTGGACGCCCTACCCCATGTGCAACCACAGATTGACATGCACGATTTGGGCGACATGCTTGTGCATGAAGGTTTCGTTACACCCGTCGTAGATATGGAAATGCTCACGCTGACTTACCCAAATCTCAATACGCTCGCCCATGATTTGCGTGCGGCTGGCGCAACCAACCTTATCGCCGGGCGGCGTGCGACGCTCACTGGCAAAGGCCGCTGGACGCGTGTTGAGCGAGCCTATGAATTACAGCGCAATAGTGGGCAATTACCGGCAAGCGTCGAAGTGATTTACCTGCACGCGTGGCGCGGTGTAGAAAGAAAAACCAGTGACGGCCGACAAATCATCCGCTTTGACAAAACCCAATGAATCGAAAACCTTTTGCACAATTAAGCTTTCTTGCCGGATTACTGCTGGCCGCTTGTTCGGGCCAAGATAAATCCGTTCCCATAAGCATGGTCGAACCGTGGGTGCGCGCCACCGTTCCCGGACAAGAAACCAGCTCGGGCTACATCCGACTGCAAAGCAACCGGGCCGTTAGACTAATCAAAGTCAGCAGCCCGCAAGCTGCCAGCGTCGGAATCCATCGCATGTCCAACGAAAACGGCGTGATGCGCATGGAAGAGTTACCCGCGCTAGACTTGCCCATGGATCAACCCGTCGACCTCGCCCCGAATGGATTGCATTTGATGTTAATCGGTGTGAAACAGCCGCTCAAAGTAGGCGATGAAGTGACGCTCGCCCTGACATTTGAGTTAGTCGACAAATCCACTTTACAACTAAATGCCCACGCGGAAGTGCGCGATAAATAATCCGTGGTTGATTGATGATCTGCCAGCTACGGCCTGAGAACAAGCATCCATGGGGCTCTCCGGGCCATTCCCGGTCTATTGGAACGTGCGTAAAACCGCATCAAAGCAAGTAGTCATCAAGGTTTAACACTCCGTAACAAATAATGGCATGCGCGTTGCTCAGTATTCTGCAGGCGTGGTGATTTTTCTTGGCTTGAGTAAACGAAACATCGCCGCAGATTGAGCAACGAAAGTTTTTGACAAGGAGTGCATCATGCTAGTTATGTCGAGTGCAAGAGGCGAAGAATTCGATGTGGATCAATTTGTTGATAGCGATTTCGGATGCGACTACGGCCACGAAATTGCAAACGAATTGGTGCTCATCTGTACGCCGGAGTATGGTCCGGAAGTCCAGCTTTCTGGTTACGTGGTATCGGAACTGCAGTCACTTGAAGCGGAAATGTTTTTGGAAGCACTTTACAAGCTGGGCTAAGCTGTCGAAAAAACATACTAGCTGTCAGGCCTTCGACAGAAGTGCAATTCAGTGCCAAGCGCCGCGCTGCATGGCGATGCCGTGGGCGCCGTGCCGCCATGCTGACTCCAGATCGGCGTAAGCCAAGCCGCCGAGCCCATAAACCGGCAGCGGGTAGTGTTTGATCAGTTCGCTAAATCGTACCCAACCCAACGGTTTGATATGGGTGTGGCTTTGAGTGGGCAAAACTGGCCCGAGCACGACAAAATCCAACCCTAGTTTCACCACCTGCTGTAACTCTTTTTCATCGTGACACGACGCCGCACACAGCGGCACATCGGGTCGCGCATCCGAAGTCATTAATTGTTTCGCGGTGAGGTGAACGCCCGCCGCGCCCATACGCTGCGCTAGTTCCACATCGCCGTTGATCATCACCTGCGCGTTGAACGGCGACGCGATACTCATCACCTGGCGGGCAAATGGTTCAACTTTGTTACGCGGCCAGCCCTTCTCACGCACTTGAATCAGCCGCAAACCCTTATCCAGAGCGGCTCGCAGCCGATCCAGCATGAGCGCCTCGCCGATTTCCTGCGCATGGGTGATGCCGTATGTCACCGGCAACGCAAGTGCTTTAAGTATCGGTCCATTGGCGGGTAGCAGCGGCGCAACGCTCACGTTTTCGATCTGCTGCCAAGCGAAAGCCTGATTTTCCTTGCCGTGCAGATCGCCACGCCAGCGCGGCACGCGACGAAAATGTAGGCGGACGTTTGCATGAGGATAAACAAAACAGCGCGTGAGCCACGGATAGGATTGCTCCACGGTGATGCCGAGCTCTTCGTCCAGTTCACGCGCGGTCGCGTCGGCTTCGCTTTCGCCCGGTTCGATTTTGCCACCGGGGAATTCCCAATAGCCTGCGTAGACTTTGTCCGCGGGCCGTTGTGCTAGGAGAAACTCACCGTTGGATTTTTGAATGACGGCGCAAACGACGTCAACATAAGCAGGTGGCACGACAGCGCAGCTATCGCCCGCCAAACTTGCCACCATTCATCCTTTCTTCGTCCGCCCCGCCCAATCGCGCGCAAACTGATAGGCGACGCGGCCGCTGCGTGAACTTCGCGTCAACGCCCACAGCAACGCTTCGCTACGCATCAGCTCAGGATCGGGAATCGCTGCTCCCAGCGCCTTCACCCAATGTTCCGCGATGCGCAAATAATCATCTTGGTCAAAGGGATAGAAAGACAGCCATAAACCAAATCGCTCGGACAGCGAAATTTTCTCTTCCACCGTTTCGCTCGGGTGGACTTCGTCGCCGATGTGCTTGTATTCCAAGTTTTCCGACATGTATTCCGGCATCAAATGGCGGCGATTGCTGGTCGCGTAAATCAGCATATTTTCTGATGCGGCAGAGATCGAGCCATCGAGCACCACCTTAAGCGCCTTGTAACCCGCATCGCTCGCCTCGAAGGATAGATCGTCGCAAAAAATCACGAAGCGCTCCGGCCGCTCGGAAATGATGTCGACGATGTCCGGGAGATCGACGAGTTCTGCTTTATCCACTTCGATCAGCCGCAAGCCTTGCTTGGCAAATTTATTCAGCACCGCTTTGATCAGCGATGACTTGCCCGTGCCACGCGCGCCCGTCAACAAAATATTATTCGCCGTGCGTCCCGCGACGAACTGTTTAGTGTTTTGTTCCAAGCGTTTCTTCTGGTCGTCGACGCCGTGGATATCGCTGAGCGAGATCTTGTGCGGGTGCGTCACCGGTTGCAGATAGCCAACGCCGTTCTTCTTGCGCCAGCGAAAAGCGATGGCGGTTTTCCAATTGGGCTCGGCGGGAACAGTAGGGACAATGCGCTCTATTTTTTCCAGCAGTGCTTCGGCGCGGGCGATTAGTTTTGTGTAGTCAGTCATATAAAAGTGGAAGCTCTGATTTATTTCGAGTTCTAATCCCTAAAAGGGGACAAGGCAAGACAAGGAGCGAGTGAAAAATTGTGACGCAGCCTATGGACAATATGTAAGGAACTATTTTTCTCGAGCAACGCAGTATTGCGACGAAACCGGAATAAAGCAGAGCTTCCATTAGCTGCGGTAGTCTGCGTTAATTTTCACGTAATCGTAGGAGAAATCGCACGTCCATACGGTCGTCGATGCAGCGCCGCGATTCAACACGACTCGAATGGTGATCTCGCTTTTTTTCATCACGCGCTTACCGTCGTCTTCGCTGTAACTCGTCGCACGTCCACCCTGTTCTGCAACTAACACATCGTCCAAATAGACGCTGAGTTTGTTGACGTCCAAGTCGTCGACACCCGCGTAGCCGATGGCGGCAAGGATGCGGCCGAGATTGGGATCGGAAGCGAAGAAAGCGGTTTTCACCAATGGTGAGTGCGCGATAGCGTAGGCGATTTTCGCGCACTCGTCTTCGTCGCGACCCTGCTCCACGCACACGGTCATGAATTTAGTTGCGCCTTCACCGTCGCGAATAATCGCTTGTGCAAGTTGCACGGACACGTCCGTAATGGCGTCACGCAAAGTGATGTAATCGTCGCTGCGCGCCTCGACAATTTCGCCATTACCGGCCTGACCCGTGGCGATGACAATAAACGAATCATTGGTCGACGTGTCGCCGTCGACCGTGATGCGATTGAACGAGCGATCGGCTGCGTATTTGGTTAATTCTTGCAGCAACGGTTGACTAATCGCCGCATCGCACGCCACATAACCCAACATGGTCGCCATATTCGGCCTGATCATGCCCGCGCCTTTTGCAATGCCGGTGATGGTGATGGTTTTTCCTTGCAACGAAAATTGCTTCGATGCGGCCTTCGCGACCGTGTCGGTGGTCATGATCGCGTGAGCAGCATTAAACCAATTGTCCGTTTTGAAATCGGCAATACATGCGGGCATCCCGGTTTTTACGCGCTCAATTGGCAACGGTTCCAAGATCACGCCGGTTGAAAACGGCAACACTTGCGATGGCTGAAGAGCCAATGGCCCAAGGCCACCCAGTACCCGTGCGGCTTCCCGGCATGTTTCCTTGGCGTTTTGTAGACCCGATTTACCGGTACCCGCATTGGCGCAACCGGTGTTGACGACCAATGCGCGTATGCCGTCGTTCGCCGCGAGATGCTCGCGGCACACCGTCACCGGCGCGGCGCAAAAACGATTTTG
>JBDSJK010000089.1:0-3666 GCA_039917535.1 Burkholderiales bacterium | reverse complement strand
GCGTCAAGGCATTGGCATCGTCCCGCAGGACGCGGTGATTTTCTCCGCCAGCGCAATGGACAATATTCGCTACGGTAAGCCCAGCGCATTGGACGACGAAGTGCGCCAGGCCGCCACTGCCGCTTTTGCGCACGAATTTATCATCCAGCTTCCCGAGGGTTACGACACCTTTCTGGGCGAGCGCGGCGTACGCCTGTCGGGGGGGCAGCGCCAGCGCATCGCGATTGCGCGAGCTATGCTGAAGAACCCGCCGCTGCTGCTGCTCGACGAAGCCACCAGCGCGCTGGATGCTGAAAGCGAACGCACCGTGCAAGCGGCCCTCGAATCGGCCATGCGCGATCGCACCACCCTGGTCATTGCCCACCGCTTAGCCACCGTGCAAAAGGCGGACCGAATCGTGGTGCTGGACTATGGCCGACTGGTGGAGCAGGGCACTCACGAGGCGCTGGTGGACGCGGGCGGCCTTTATGCCCGGCTGGCTGCGCTGCAGTTTACAGCCTGAGGGCAGTAATGATTTGTTCTCACCGATCTCAGTTGGCGCCCTGTCATAGGCCTAATTGCTGCCGTACGATTTCTGAGAACGGACCCGCAAGCTTGCCGTACCCGCCTCGATTCGGATGAATCTCGTTGAGCCAATCATGATCGTTACCCGTCGTGCCTAGCGCGGCGCGTTCAAGTGTACCGCGCGTATCGACCACGTGAAAGTTGGGCAACGGATTGGCACCGTGCTGTAGATCTAGTATGGCTTTGGCCAGAGCGCCGATCAAGTAGTCGGAGAGAGCGTTGAACAGGTTCTCGGGAACACCCGCAGCGACAAAAGCCGGAAACAGCCAAGGGCCTCTCACCTGGGCTTCGAAAAACTTTGTCGGCGCATTGCGCGGCGTAGCGTGGTCGTAAGTGTGTGTCACCAACGGTTTACCGGCACAAGTGCTGCGCGGCCCATCGCGCAGCCCGACGATATTGCGATAGGCCTGCTGGATGTATTGCAAGACTGCGTCGAGACGATCAGCGCGCACGAAATCAGCCGGGTTTCCGCCGGTAACCTCAGCTATAGGCTTGATGAGGTCTTTGGCGTAGTCGATTAAGTCGTTACCACCGCCGCTGAGCAGGATAATATCCCAGTCGTAGCCAAACTTGGGCGGTCCGGCATCCATGGATTGGTGCAAGGCCTTATTCTTCCAAATGTCGGCCATGCTGCGGATCGTATCACCGGGTTTGGCCAGGGAGACAATGATGGTTCTGTTCGGTAACGTCATCGATTGCAGCAGGTTCCACTGCTCCGGCAATCCGCCTAGGGTGAACCAGGAGTCTCCTTCCGCCATAATACGAAACTTCCAGAATCCATGATCCGGATCGGTCTCCTGTCCTGGCTTGCGGATTTCATTCCAGCGTAGAATTTTCGGCATAGGGTTATCCTTTCAATTGCGGCGCAAAATTATACAAGTCACACTGAGCTGTGCCACTCTTCTTGTCCGAGTGCCTATGCGAATAATTCACGGTCGCGAATCTTCCGGGCATTCGTGTAATCCTCGTCCCACCAAGACTTTTCTCCCGGGCTGCGCGGTGGCTTGGCGAGCACGAGTTCCTGTTTGGCTTTCTTGGCTTCCTGCTGAATCACTCGGAAGTGGTAGTGGTCGAAAATGCGGAGAGCCTCAACGACGTAGGAGACGGCGATCCGGCGGTCACGAACCAGCATTAGGTTTTCCCCGTTCTTAATGTCCGCTGGCGACGAGAAGTTGTAGGAGCCGAGATAGACTCGCGCGCTTGGCTTGTCAAAATCTATGACAACGAATTTGTGGTGCATGCGGATGCCGCCACCCCCCGTGGGCTCAGCTGAGAACGGCTTCGGTGCATTCTTGGCTAGCGCCGCAGGATAGACCGGTGTGATATTGCCACCCGGCTTGCGGAGATCGAGGCCACCGACCTTCCGATCCGATATGCCATAAACAAAGAATTTGTCGTCATCTGACACTTTTTTGATCGCTTCCAGCATGGGCCCTGGAGTTTGGTAGAGAAACGCCAGTGAAAAGAACAGGCACGATGTCGTCATTTTCTCGATGTCGTTGGCGATCGTTTTCAATAATGCGTTCGATGAGTTGTGGGGAGAAAACACTATACGTGCGTCGATCCCAGTCAGCCTGAGATCGCTCCACTCCGCGGACGCCGTGTTACCGAAATCCTTGGGCTTCTGTGACCAGTAGTCTTCAAATGCCGCCACGAATAGTTTAACTGCACGGGTCCCTTGCAAAATCATGGCATTGTTATTTTGGACGAAGAAGCCACGCCAACTGAAATTGGTCGAGCCGCATGCGACCTTCTTCACTTTAGGGCCATCTACGACAATAGTCTTGTTGTGCTGCAGGTTCAACAAGTGCTGCCGCTTCACGTTGGCGGCGCCCGCCGAGACAATGAGCCGCGTCGCTGCCTGGTTCTCGCCGGAACCTGCCTTGCCATGATCCGCGCTATCATCGATGATGATTTTCAGGCGTTTCCCGAGTTTCTCCAAACGCGTTACCACGCCGGGTTCGCTCAGATCGTAGGCCACTACGCGTACCCGAGCCTTTTTGTCGGCGATGGCCCGGTCGAGCAACTCGATGATGGCACTGCGAGCCTCGAATCCCATCCACGCGAGGGCTTCGTCAGCCTTGGGATGGGTCGCTGTGAAAGTTAACCCGTCAGCCGCTTTCGCAGGCAATAGCGTTGAAATATCGCCTGTAGACTCATACCGATCGACGAACGCCTGCGATGATACGAAGCCTCGGGTAAAGGTGACGTTGAGAAGACCCGGATAGGTCTCGCGTCGGAGTTCTATCGCGGCCTCTTGGGTTTCGCCATAGCTGAGTTCATCGGCGCTGTTCATAAACACCGGGCTTACTCTGTAGATGAATTCACCTTCAAGTTCGGCGTTGCGAGGGAAATGTACCCAACGGAATTTCTGGATTGGCGAGAGCCGAGTAGATAATTTGTTGGGATTGACCTTCCTATCGCCAGCGCGGAATGCAAGGCGATTTTTCAAGGCAAAGAAACGGTCGCCGTTGGGTTCCTTGTACTCAATGGCGAAGCCAACGAAATCGTTGGGCGGTTTACCGTCCTTCCAGTTCATGGCAATGAGCGTCATTCCGTCGCCACGATGGAGCTTGAGCGTGAATGGTGCCGCCGCGCTTCGACCGCTGATCTGAAATTCACTCGCCATATTAGTCCTTGTGAACAGAGAGCAGGGTGATATCGCACACCCGTGAGTTGTCGCCTACTGAACGATGACTGCTTCACACGGCTACAACGTTTAAGCGCGTTGTAGATTTAACAGTCGTTGACCGAATCGCGAATAAGGAGCTTCGCCACTTGCGCCGGGTCACCCCGGTTAATCTGCCAGCCACCAAGGACGAAACTGATTTTAAGCAGTATAACTAGAGAAGATAGCTTGGGATATACGTCAAAGGATATAGGACAAAGGATATAGGCATCGCCCCCCCGCCTAACTTTATTTAACATAATATACATTATACGAACTAATTATTTCACCGCCCAATTAACGATTATTTCATGAATTGCCCTTAAACCGTCCGTCAGTGCTGCCGGACCGGGTTGCAGGATGATAGGCGATTTTATCTCGTACATGTGGCCGTCGCGTACCGCAGGAATGGCTTGCCATCCTGGCTGCGCTGC
>JBDSJK010000088.1:0-4357 GCA_039917535.1 Burkholderiales bacterium | reverse complement strand
TGGTTACTGCAACCCGATACAGCGGTGATGACGAGGATGTAACACAGCGTGGCGAATATTCTCATGGGATCTTTCCGTATAGGAGTGAGAGCTATGTAGGCTGGATCCGCTGCACTTGATCCACCCTACGGCCAAATGTAACGCACTGTTAAAACGTCCCGCCGTACGCGCCGCCGTCGATCAAGAAATTCTGACCGACCACATAGCCCACATGGGCGCTGCACAAGAATGCCGCTGCTATGCCGAATTCTTCGATGTTGCCGAAGCGGCCCGCGGCGATGGGTTTCATCCGTTCCGCCTCCATTTCTTCGTAGGGCTTGCCGGCTATTTTTGCGCCCGCGCTGATGCGGCTGATCATGGTGTCGGTGGCGAACAATCCCGGCAGCAGATTGTTGATGATGACGTTGTGCTTCGCGACGGAGCGCGACAGCCCGGCGACGAAGCCCGTGAGGCCAGTGCGCGCGCCGTTCGATAGCGCGAGGATTTCAATGGGCGCTTTCACCGCTGCGGAAGTGATGTTGACGATGCGGCCAAACTTGCGTTCGATCATGCCATCGATGCTGGCCTTCATCATTTCAATCGGCGTCAACATGTTGGCGTCGATCGCTTTGATCCAATCGTCTCGGGAAAAACTGCGCCAATCTCCGGCTGGCGGGCCGCCCGCATTGTTGATCAATATATCGGGGTTAGGGCACGCGGCCAATACTTTGGCGCGGCCTTCCGAGGTGGTGATGTCACTGGCAACCGTTGTGATTTTCCCTGCGCCAAGCTGGCGTAATTCGGCGGCGGTTTGCTCCAGCGTTTCCGCCGTGCGCGCGGTGATGGTGATGTTGACACCTTCTTTGGCCAAGGCCATAGCGCAGCCTTTACCCAAGCCTTTACTGGCTGCGCAGACTATGGCGTTTTTTCCTGCGATTCCTAAATCCATGTTCTTTCCTCTTTAATTGAATGATCAATACGGCAAGGCGACGTCGGATTTTGCAGCCGATATCACGCGACGAAAATCTGCTTGGATGCGCTTCAGCGCCGCCTCATTATCCGCTTCAAAGCGCAACACGATCACAGGCGTGGTGTTGCTTGAACGCGCGAGCCCGAAGCCGTCGGCATATTCCACGCGTAGGCCGTCGATGGTAATGACTTCGCGCGGGTTGTCGAACTTCGCGGTTTTTTGCAACTGATCGATCAGCGCGTAGTTCTCGCCTTCCTTGAGTTTGATCTGGAGTTCCGGCGTCGAAATCGCGTTGGGCAACTCGTTAAGCACGGCGTTGGAATTTTTCTCGCGGCTTAAGATCTCCAGCAATCTCGCGCCGGCGTATAGGCCGTCATCGAAACCAAACCAGCGTTCTTTGAAGAATATATGGCCGCTCATTTCGCCCGCCAGCTCCGCGCCGGTTTCGCGCATCTTGCCTTTGATGAGCGAGTGGCCAGTCTTCCACATGGTGGCTTTACCGCCGTGCTGTTCGATCCACGGCTGTAAGTTACGCGTGCATTTCACGTCATAAATAACTTCCGCGCCCGGCTTGCGTTTCAACACGTCGGCAGCGAACAGCATCAACTGCCGGTCGGGGAAAATCACGCTGCCTTCTTTAGTGACAACACCGAGGCGATCGCCATCGCCGTCGAATGCTAAGCCCAGTTCCGCATCGGTGGTTTTAAGCGCGTGAATCACGTCCTGCAAATTTTCCAAATGGGCGGGGTCGGGATGGTGATTCGGGAAAGTGCCGTCCACCTCGCAAAACAATTCCACCACTTCGCAGCCTAACTTACGAAACAGCGCGGGCGCGTACGCGCCGGGCGAGCCGTTGCCGCAATCGACCACGATCTTCATGGGCCGCGCCAGTTTGATGTGGCTGACGATCGCGTTGAGATACTCGTCGGTGACAGAGCGCTGACTGTATGTGCCCGCACCTTGTTTAAGGTTCCCGCTCTCGTAGCGAGACCGTAAGCCCTGTATCGTGTCGCCATACAGCGTTTCGCCGCCGAGCACCATCTTCAGGCCGTTATAGTCGGGCGGGTTGTGGGAGCCCGTGACCATCACGCCGGAATAATGGGTCCACTGATAGGCGGCGTAATAAAGCATCGGTGTCGCCACCATGCCGATGTCAATGAGATTGATGCCGGTGGATTGTATGCCCGCCGCCAGAGCGGCGGAAAGGTTGGGCCCGGAGAGCCGTCCGTCGCGACCGATCACGATGCCGGTCACCCCGCGCGATACGGCTTCAGAGCCAACGGCCTGGCCGATGGAGCGCACGATTTCCGGCGTGAGCGTGTTGCCGACGATGCCGCGTATGTCGTAGGCTTTAAAAATTTCCTTGGGTAAACTCATGGCGGATTTAGCTTCGTTTGGATGGGGTAAACTGAATTCTAACAAAAGCCATGCCTACAATTTATGAAAAACACGAAACGGGACCAAACCAACGTGACCCGCTGTGCTTGGGTGTCTGCCGACCCCGATTACGTTCGCTATCATGATGAAGAGTGGGGAGTGCCAGTACACGACGATCGCGTGCTGTTTGAATTTCTGATTCTTGAAGGCGCGCAAGCGGGCTTAAGCTGGCTCACGATTCTGCGCAAGCGAGAGAATTATCGTTTGGCGTTTGACGGTTTCGACGTAGCAAAAATTGCGCGCTACGATGCCGCCAGGATCCGCGCCTTGCTTGCCGATCCCGGCATTGTTCGCAACACGCTCAAGGTCAACGCGGCAGTACAAAATGCCAAGGCTTTTATGGCCGTACAAAAAGAGTTTGGTAGTTTTGATGCTTACGTTTGGCAATTTGTCGGTGGACAAACTAAGGTCAATCACTGGAGGGCGATTAGCGAAGCGCCGGCGAAAACCGCTGAGTCCGATGCGTTGTCGAAAGACTTATTGAAGCGTAGTTTTAAATTCGTCGGTTCGACGATTTGCTACGCGTATATGCAGGCGGTGGGCATGGTTGGCGACCATACCACGGATTGCTTTCGCTATCGAGCTAAATGACTTAAGATGCCTGAAGAACCGCGCCAGTATTGGCTTGTACGCCATTGCGCAGTGATTCTATTAGACTTAGGCAGTCGTTCCGCCGCACGAAGACCCTGCACCGGCGGTGCAGCCGAGGCAATGGTCGTCGAAGCGGATGTTGCGTTTGATGAGTTGATCGAAATCGAAATCGAAAATCGTAGCAGGTTTGCCGGCCACGCTTTCGGCGGGAATTTCCAGCATCTGATTGAAGTCGCAATCGTAAAGCTTGCCCTCCCAACTCACGGAGATCAGGTTGCGACACATCACGCCATGAGCCGCGCCAGGATTGAAGGCGGCGAGGAGTTTGTCCATGTAATCGTCGTACTGACCGGATTTTTCCAGGTGTAGTTTGAAGCGATTAATGGGCATGTTAGTGATGGTGTATAGGTTGTTGAACACCACGTCGAACTTGGCTTTCAGTTCGCGTTTGTAGTCGGTTTGCAACGAACTCTGCGTAGCCGGCAGGTACGCACCGACCGGGTTGTAAACCAGATTCAACGTTAATCCCGAACCCTCGACGCCATAGCCCAGCTCGTTGAGCCGTTGCAGTCCCTGAATGCTTTTCTTAAATACGCCGCTGCCACGCTGCGCGTCGGTGAAATACTCTTGGTAATAGGGTAGCGACGAAATGACTTCGCAGCGATGTTTGGCAAAAAATTCGTGCAAATATTCCTTGCTCGCGCCGCTCTGCGGGTTGCCGTCATAGGCCACCGTGAGGTTGTGACGCACCATGACATGTTTACCCAACGCGGTCGCCTGTTCAACCATGAAATCGAAATCGGGATGCAACTCCGGTGCGCCGCCGGTGATGTCGAGATTCTTGATCTGCGGACAATGCGCAAGAATCTGCAAACAACGCTCGATACCCTCACGCGACAGCATTTCCTTGCGCGCCGGGGAGGCGTCGACGTGACAGTGGCGGCAGGCTTGGTTACACAGCTTGGTAACGTTGACTTGCAACGTCTCAATACCTAGGGGCACCCGGTCAATGCCGTTGTCGTCTAGCAGACGATTAAAGTCATACTTCGAAGGTGCAGGTTCGACTATCTTTATTGTGGCTGTTCTAGCCATGAAATCTCCTGTCTGTGCAGCGAGTGTTGGGGGCGATCTTCACAGCACCATTTTATCCAAGTGATTTTGCATTTGCACCGAGTGTACCAGGGTAATGCCGGCTTTCATCACCGCCGCAACGTGTACCGCTTCCATCATTTGCTCCGGATTCGCGCCCGCTTCCAGACAAGCAGTGGTGTAGGCGTCAATGCAATAGGGGCATTTATCGGAGTGAGAAATCGCCAACGCGATGAGCGCCTTCTCGCGTTTGGTCAACGCGCCATCGCTGCCCGTCACCGCGCCATAGTA
>JBDSJK010000087.1:0-3554 GCA_039917535.1 Burkholderiales bacterium | reverse complement strand
GCGCTCCAGGCGTTACTCATAATGTTGCGATGGGAGAGCATCACGCCCTTGGGCCTGCCCGTGGTACCGGAAGTGTAGACGATGGTTGCCAGGGAACTGGCGTCAAGCGATATGGCGACATAGGCAGCGGACGTAGGCTGCAGCCAATCGCTCGCGCAAACTAGGCGTGGTTCGTCGTCCGCCACTTTGCGCATGGTGACAAAGCGCTCAATTTGCGGCATCTGCCCTAGTACCGGCTTGAGCCGCCGCCAATGTTCGTCACCCTCTAAGAATAGTAACTTTGCCCCGGAATCGTTCAAGCAATAAGCGCTATTTTCCGGGCGGTCTTCCACGTACACCGGCACAATAACCAACCCCAGCCCCATGGCCGCTTGATCGAATGCTGCCCAATGACTGCAGTTGCGCAGAATCAGCGCGACACGATCACCGGCCTTTAGGCCCTGGCGCTTAAACGCAGCCTGCCAGCGCGCGGCTTCCTGCACGATGTCGCGCCAGGTGCGATCAACCCAAGTTTGGCTGTCGAGGTTAAAATCGCGATAGGCGATGGCGTTTGGACTGCGTTTGGCACGCTCCCGCAACAGCCCGCCCAAACTGCCGGCGGCATCGATCGAGATAAAGTCCGTAGTGGTGGTCATGAATGCTGTGAATGTTGTAGAAGATTTGGACTTAAGCCTAACACTGGTAAAGAACTTTTGGTAGCGGTTTTACGACGATTATGCGCCCGCGCTGATCCGACCCGGCGTATTCTGCTGCATCGCGGCACGGCCAAAGTCCTGGGGAAAACCGTCCACCATAATGACCTTGCGCGTCAGGTTACTCGCGCGCTCTAATAGCGCCATGTCGGCCATGGCAATGACACCTTTTTCAAGAGCGTGCGCAGCGAGAGCGTCCGGCTTGCGGCCCTGGATTAGTCCGGATTTTTTCGCGACGCGCAATTTTGCGAGCACGGCTTCCGCCGCAATCGCCGCGTCCAGCGCCACTTCCAGGTTACCGATTGCGTCGTTCTCTAGGCGCGGCGCATAGATGCCATGAGTCAGGCGGTCGCGGGTTTCCGACGGCTTAAGTAGCAGCTTGGCGGCGTGATGCCCCATTAGATCGCTAGTCGCAGTAAGGGTACGGCCTTTGGGAAACACCAAACGGCGCATCAGCCACGCCAGTGGAGGGTTAGGGAAGTTGGCCAACACGCCAGCCTTGGCAATTTGTAACTTGAAAAATGCGTCGTGCAATGACCATTCCAGCAACGGCAAATCCGCTTGATGACGGCCATCGTCTTCGTAGCGTTTCAGCGTCGCGGAGGATAAATAGAGATACGACAAGACACCGCCTAAGCGCGCGGACAGTTTCTCTTTACGTTTCAATTCGCCACCCATTACGACCATGGCTACGTCCGCCAGCAGTGCAAACGCTGCGGCGAAACGATTCATCTGCTGATGGTAGCGCTTCACTTCTGAGGCATCTGGGACCGATGTGCCGGGGGCGCCATTAAGGCCCACCATCAGCGCACGCCCCGCATTGCTGATTGAGAAGCCGATATGCTCCCACAGCAGCGTATCGAATTGTTCGCCCGCCTGCCCAGGGTCAGCCATGCGCGATGTTTCCAGTTCCCGCAGCACATAGGGATGACCGCATGGCCGAAGATGATCATGCTCCGCGTCAACATGTTTGCGCCTTCCACGATAATGGCAACCGGCACCAATTGGTAAGCGCGGCCCACATAATTATTGGGCCTGAGGCAAATGCCCTTGCCGCCGTGAACGTTCATCGCATCGTTCACGACCAGACGCATGCGTTCGGTCATGTGATATTTCACGATCGGGCGGAGAACTCCAAGCCGCCATATTTTTTGGAATGATCATGGCCAAGAAACCTTGGGCACCGATGTAGCGCCAAATTTCCGACGGTAAATCGTACAGCTCGTGGGTGATTTTCCAATCGTCGACCATCTCGCACAGGGTTTCGGCGGGGCCGTCGAGAAACGCCTGTTCCTCGGCGCTGAGCGTGGGTTTGGGTAGGCGAGCAGCTTGTTCCAATTAGGTATACCGGTGGACAATTCACCGTTCCACCACACGGTTCCCGCGTCGAGCGCTTCTTGTTCAGTTCGCGACACGGCTGGCAGCAGTTTTTTATACCAAGTGAATAGCGGGTCGCTCAACAGTTGGCGGCGCAGCGGAACATAATTGAGTAGTACGGCGGCCGCGCTCAGAAACAGCCAAAGAACAACCCACAGCACGATGCTGTGCGGAGCGGGTAGCATCATCATGGCGGCGATCAAAAATGCCGCGGTCGCCATTAGCCAAGCGCAACCGTTGGCACGGACATAGGCCAAGGCCAGGGCGCCGGCTATTGCGAAAAATAGTACCAGGAATATGCTCATTTTGCCCTCTGCGTTTGGCGAGGTTGATTAGCATCAACGCCTACAGGAGCCTGCAGCCCGGCCGCGAGGAACGCGACGAGGCGGCGGGTGATGGCAGCGTGATCGTCACTCCCCGCCCGTTCACACGTGGCGACCAGTTGCATGACGTCAGTACCCGCCATCGTATAGGAAATGGCACCGAACATAAACTGCATGCGCCACCAGATCTTCCTCGGACACGTGAGGCAGCGCGGCCATCAACGCGTGTTTGTAGCGAACGGCCATTACGGCGTACTGGCGCTGCAGGATTTGTTTGACCTGTTCGGTAGGCTCGGTGAATGCGCGGCCTAGGAAACGCAGAAAGATACTGCCGCCGGAGGTCGGGTTTTCATCCAGCTTAAACGTCGCGCCGACGTACACATTAAGGATTGCCGTGACAGACAGTGGACGGCCGCAAGATGTGGCTTCGAGTGCGTTTAACTCGTCCAAGCGCAATTGGTTAAGTGGTTGCAAGCGACGCGTGAGCACCGCATCGATCAGCGCTTCCTTGGAGCCGAAATGATAATTGACCGCGGTCAGATTGACTCGCGCCGTTGCGGTTATTTCGCGTAACGATGTCGCAGCGAAACCTTGCTCCGTGAACAGGCGCTCAGCGGTTTCCAGAATGCGCAGCTTGGTAGCCTGCGGGCTACTTATCGGTCGGTTATCAACGTCGGGTGTAGGCGAGGAGACGACCATATTTGATGGGTAGGAATAGCCAACGTTTATTTGAAACGAACGTTTGAAACGTACTGTTATGGTAGTCCATTGTCAACTCGCATTTAGAAACGAGTGTTGATTGCGTTGCGTTGTTTTGGTTTTTTCAAGACAACTCTGCCACCAGCCAATCAGGGTGCGGGGCTGCGGGTATGCATTGCCAGGAAGCAAGCGTGGTGCGGTTCTCGGCTAAGGTATGCTTACAGCAATTTAGCCGCTAAACAGCAAAAAAAACCGGCTCGCATGGAGCCGGAAAAGGGGAGGAGGAAATTCAAAACGTCGCTCGGGCCACCGCTGTTTTGGTGGCCTTTACTGCTGTCAAAAATTAACGCTTGAAGCTGGGCGACAGCGGATTGCGGCTGTCGACATAGGCGACGACCTTGATGTCGGATGTCGCTGCCCACTTGGCTTCGCTGCTGCGACTGTAGGCGGGGCTCAGGGGATT
>JBDSJK010000086.1:0-5513 GCA_039917535.1 Burkholderiales bacterium | reverse complement strand
CTGGCGCATCGGTGTTACTCGCGGAAACTATAGTCAGTTGCGCCGCGGGCTATTGCGTGGATGCGAGCAAATATTGCGTCGGTCTAGACATCAACGCCAACCACGTCCGCGCCGCGCGGACGGGCTGGGTGGTGGGCGTAGCGCGGCCGCACCACGTAGGCAAGTCTACGCAAGTGTGGGAAATTCGTATTACCGATAAAGCGGAAAAACTCGTCTGCATCGTGCGGCTGACGTTGGCAGTGCTGGCGCGAGAGCTAAGCGCATCTTAACAATTTGCTTCGACCGTTACTGCACTTCTTTCACAGCCATATTTTTGTCTTCAAACGTCAGCCGTTTCGCCATCAAACCGGTGACAGACACTTCGCCTTTATCGTCAACGCGCATCGCCAAATCAATATCCATAATGCGTGCCGCGTCGCGCCATTTACTCGCGTCGGCGACAAAAATGGGCTTGGACGCCACGTCGGAAATCACGCCTGCCTTTCGCCCTGGCTTGGCGACAACCGTCACCGATTGAACAGACTGCACGGGTGAGCCGGTCGCGGGATCGATGATGTGGCAATAACGTTTGCCGTCTTTTTCGAAGTAGCGTTGATAGTCGCCGGACGTGCCGATCGCTTCACCGTTGTAGAGTTCCATCACGGCAATGGCCGACGGTTTGCGCGGATGCTGGATGCCGATTTTCCACGGCCGGTTGCCGCGTTCGCCTAAGGCGATGATATTGCCACCGATATTGATCAGCGCGTTTTGCGTGCCTTCTTTTTTGAGAATGTCGATGGCGCGATCTAGCGCGTAGCCCTTCGCGTAACCGCCGAGATCAACCTGCACGTCGCGATTCTTGCTGGTGATCGTGACGCCGTCGATTTTGAGATCGGCCAAACTTGGTTTTGATTTCGTCAGCAATTCAATTTGCTTTGCATCGGGCACGACGGGTTTGAACTCGTCGCTTTGAAAACCCCACAGCACAATGAGTTTGCCGATGGCGGGGTTGAAGCCGCCCGCTTTCGCGGAAAATTGCGCCGCGTCCTGCAACATGGCCGCGAGTTCTGGTGTGGTGTTGACCGCTTGACCTTTTGCAATTGCCGCGTTCACTTTGGTCAGCTCGCTGGGTTGCCAAGCGTGAAATTCTTTATGCATGCGATCAAATTCGCGCAGCACTTTGCCCGTTAACTCTTGCGCGCGTGCGTCGTTTTCGCCCCAGATGGTGACTTCAACCAGGGTGCCGAAGACGTAACTTTGCTGACGATAGATGGGTTCTTTCGCGCAGCCCGCGATTAACACCAAGCAAACTAGTATGCCTCGCCACGAGGCAATATCAGTGCGGCTCCTGGCAAGGGCATTGCCACGAGCCGCGCTAGATATGGCGTTCCAGGGCATCGATCATCAATGAGGCAGCGTTGAAACCCGTTTGTTGTTGGATTTCCTGCATGCACGTCGGGCTGGTAACGTTCACTTCCGTGAGGTAATCGCCGATGATATCCAGGCCAACCAGCAGCAAGCCATCGGCCTTGAGTTGCGGGCCAAGCGCCATGGCAATTTCCCGGTCGCGCGTCGACAGCGGCTGCGCGACGCCCGTGCCGCCGCGCGCAAGATTGCCGCGAGTTTCGCCGGCTTTCGGAATGCGCGCGAGTGCGTAGGGAATGGGCTCACCGTCGATGACTAAGACGCGCTTGTCGCCCTTCGAAATCGCCGGAATATATTTCTGCGCCATGATGGTTTGCGCGCCGTCTCGCATCAAGCTTTCGAGTATCGCGTTGAGATTCGGCTCCGTTGGCGACACGCGGAAAACCCCCGTGCCGCCCATGCCGTCCAGCGGCTTCACGACGCAGTTGCCGTGTTCCGCGATGAAAGAACGAACTTCGTCTGCATCGCGAGCGACCAGCGTCGGCGCGGTGAATTGCGGAAACTTCGCGATGGCGAGTTTCTCGTTGTAGTCACGGATCGCGCGAGGTTTGTTGAACACCTTCGCGCCCGGCGCTTCCGCCAATTCCAACAAGTAGGTGCTGTAGATATATTCCATATCGAACGGCGGGTCTTTGCGCATCAATACCGCGTCGAAATCTTTGAGCGGCGTGGGCTGTGGCTCGCTCGCATGGTACCAATCGTGTGCATCGTTCAAGAGTGTCAACGCGCGCGCATTGCCAAAGACCACGCCGTCACGTAACAGCACATCGCTTTGCATCAGCGCAAACAACGTGTGGCCGCGCGTGGCCGCTTCGCGCATCATCGCGTAAGACGTATCTTTGTAAGTCTTGATTTCCTGCAGCGGATCGAGGATTACGGCTAGTTTCATTTTTTCTACTCTTCTTCAGCAGGGTGTTGAAAAACGTAGCGAGCGCAGGCTAGACAAGGCGCGGAAGACAGAAAAAGCGGAATGTACACGCAAGTACATGAGCAATTTTCTGGCTTTCGCAACGCCGGATAGTCAAGCGCAGTAGTTTTTCATCAGACTGTTAGCGCTTCAAGCTCATAGGCCGCCGCTAGCATCGCCAGCCGTGCGATTACGCCATAGGTGTAAAACCGGTTCGGCGGATCGCCGGGCCGGCCGAAGCAATCGGGCGTGTGGCAATCGGTTTCGAAAGCAAGGGGTTGAAAATGGGAACCCGGCGCGTTGAGATTTTCGTCTTGGCCGCGGCCGGTATGGACGCGATAAAATCCGCCGACGACGAAGTGATCGATCATGTAAATCACCGGTTCGGCGACACCATCGTTCAGGCTTTCAAAGGTGTAGACGCCCTCTTGGATCAACACTTCGTTGACCTCAAGACCTTCTTTCACTACAGCCATTTTGTTGCGCTGCTTGCGATTTAAGTTGCGCACGTCGTCCACGCTTTTCACCGTCATGATGCCCATGCCATAGGTACCCGCGTCGGCCTTGGCGATGATGAAAGGTTCGTGGGGAATATCGTATTGCCGATATTTTTCTTTGATCTGGTGCAGGATTTCTTCCACGTAACCCGCCAGACAATCTTCGCCCTGTTTCTCGGCGAAGTTGATTTTGCCGCAGCGCGCGAAATAGGGATTGATGAACCACGGATCGATATTGATCAGGTTCGCAAACTCGCCCGCGACGCGATCATAGGCGGCAAAATGTTGCGACTTGCGGCGCGTCGTCCAGCCCGCGTTGAGCGGCGGAACGAGCACTTGCTCGATGCCCTTAAAAATCTCCGGCGTGCCACCGGACAAATCATTATTGAGCAACACCGCGCAGGGATTGAAATCATCGACCATCACACGATTGTTCACGCGTTTAATGGGCTCAAGCAACAGCTTCTCGCCGTTCGGTAAATCGAGTTCGGTCGGTTGAGTTAATTCGGGAATCAGCGAGCCAATGCGTACCGCCAAGCCCGCGCGTTGCAGAATATTCTTCAACGTCGCGATGTTCTGCAGATAAAACATATTGCGCGTGTGATTCTCCGGCACCAGCAAAAATCGCTGGGCGTCGGGACAGACTTTTTCAATCGCCGACATAACGGCTTGCACCGCAAGCGGATGAAAAGCCGGGTTCAGATTATTAAACCCAGCGGGGAATAAATTCGTGTCGACCGGCGCGAGCTTGAAGCCGCTGTTGCGTAAATCGACCGAACTATAAAACGGCGCGGTGTGATCGATAAACTGCAGACGAAACCAGCGCTCTATAGCGGGCATCGCATCGAGGATGTGTTTCTCAAGCTCAGCCAGAGGGCCGGTGAGCGCGGTGGTCAAGTGGGGAACCATAGGGAATTTCCGATTGCTTTAACTCGTTATTGTAACCGAACGCTTGCGTCAGTCGTTAACGCTAGGTGCGGAGGAATCGCGAATAATTCAACTTATACTTCTCCGATCCATGCCCACATAACGCTCGCAACAAATAATGGGAACATAATTGTTGCGGTTTGCATCCAATGGGCAGAATGAGTGATATGACCGATACCATGAATCTCGCCGCATTGAACTACCCAGCGGAGCCCGTCTCCGACCTGATGCTTGTCCAACAAGCTGCGCATGGCGACGAACAGGCCTTCGAGCGCATCATGCGCGCAAACAATCGCTTGCTGTATCGCACGGCACGTAGCATCTTGCGCGATGAGAACGAGGCAGAGGACGTATTGCAAGAGGCCTATGTCAAAGCGTTTTTCTCTCTGAAGACCTTCCAAGGACAATCTAAGCTCTCGACCTGGTTGGTGCGCATCGTCATCAATGAAGCGTTGACCCGCAAGCGCAAACTTAAGCAAGGCCCCGAACAAGTTTTCACCGAGACCATCGTGGATTTACAAGAGTTGATCGACCGAAACGCTACTGCGAACCAAACGCCGCGTACGCCTGAAGATCTGGCGATGCGCGAAGAGTTGCGCTGCCTGATTCAAGCCCACATCGACCGGCTGCCGGAAAATTTCCGCACGGTATTCGTGCTGCGGGCGCTGGAGGAAATGAGCGTCGAAGAAACCGCGCAATGCTTAGGCATTCCAGCAGCAACAGTACGTACGCGATTTCTTCGTGCAAGACGGTTGTTGCGCAAGCGCGCCTCGCGCGAGTTGAAAGCCGCGTTCGACGGCGCGTTCGCCTTTGCCGGTGCCCGTTGCGACCGCACGGTCGTTGGCGTATTCGAACGAATCCGAAACTTTCCGCGCCCCGCGCCTAGCAGCTAACATATGGCCTACTGCCGAAATGGCAGTCGATTTCACCCTCCCCCATTTTCGTAGTCCCGCAGCGTCTGATCGCTGTGTAAGGTGTCTTTCGTCCACAAAAGGAGTTACAAGTATGTCTGACGTTCGCATTGATCTTAGCGCCACTCGTCAACCTTCGCGCCGCGCATTCTTACAGGGCTCGGGCACAGTGCTGTCGGCCTCAGCTATTGCTTTGTTGGCGGGCTGCCACAGCCTCAGCGCCGCGGAAAAGAAAAGCGATGGCGCAGCCGCAAATGATGTCACCGTCTTGAGCGGCGCGCTCGCTGCAGAGCACCAAGCCATCGCTGCCTATCAAGTCGGCGCGGAAAGCGGCCTGCTGCAAAAGCCCACGCTCAACCTGGCACTGCAATTTCAGGGACATCACAAAGCCCACGCCGATTTACTTGCGGCGACCATCAAACAATTGGGCGGTAACCCGGTCGCGGCGCTATCGCGCTACGATTTCCCGGTTGATAAACTCAAAAATCAAGCAGATGTGCTGCGTTTCGCGGCAGAACTTGAGCGCGGTGCCGTGTCCGCGTATTTGGGTGCCGTGCCATTGTTTGGCAATCGTGATCTCGCCAAAGCCGCCGCCAGCATCCTCGGCGACGAAGCGATGCATTGGGCCATACTACGCCAAGCGCTGGGCGAAGACCCCGTACCCAGTGCTTTTGTCGGCTAGTTGAAGTCGTTGTCCCGCGCGACGACGTTGCGCGGGATGCGATGCGGCAATCCAACGCTTTCCGTCAGTACGCCGCCGCCGTTCGCACCACGGGTGCTTCCCTGATCGGCAGATTGATCAGCGCCGCAGCCACGGCGAGCACGATGTCCGCGTACCACATCCAGTCGTAGCTGCCGGTGCGTTCG
>JBDSJK010000085.1:0-3151 GCA_039917535.1 Burkholderiales bacterium | reverse complement strand
ACATCGGTGAAGTTGTGATGGCGCCAGTGCTGAAGAAGGCGGATCGTCTCCGGCGTGACCTGCCACTGTATGGGATTGGGCAAGTTACGCCAGGCGTCCACGGTGTGGCGCACCTCATTGATGATCGAGGTGGGGTCGTATTGCTGCTCCTTGGTCGACAGACCCTTGCCTTCATCGAGAACGATCTCGCCCTGCGCGGCGACACGTCTGCGCTTCTTCGGCTTCGGGATCGGTGTGATGAACTCGGCGCGGCGGCGGCTGCCGATGATCTGCTGTGTGGGCTGCCCTGTCGCGTCCAGTTCCCAGTGACTCGATGGGTAACGGTACGGCGAATTGAGAATTGGCTTGTCGAAGAATTTATTATCCATATTTATCGTCTAAATCATACGCAAGCGTTGCACAGATAAGAAAAATTCTTCATGTTCATGTGAGGCATTGCTGGTGTAGTTGAGGATGCGAGCGTGCGCGGTTCGCCCTGTAACTATCTCCTTGATGATTTTTGCCGGTGGCAGGCAAGAACAACCAGGCAGCAATTTTTGATTCGCCATTGGGTCCGATTTTCAATTGAGCGAATCTTTTTTGTACAACATTGACACAGCCCCTTTAACGGATGCAAAAGGGTATGCAAGCCGGCTGAAATTTCTAAATCTAAAAGGATACTGCGAGTTATAGTGCTTTTTTCTCGCGTTAGGTAAACTTTATCAGCTTATGCCTGCGGCGGGAATGGGGGGTGTTGGACGTCGATACCAAATCGTCGCCATTTCATAACCACAGGACAACGAAGCAGTAAGCCGACGATTGGGCGTGCTAATCGCACGCTTGAATTCGCCCGCCGTTTGTCTCTATACCCATCGCTTCGGAGATCGCCCCGCCACCCGGTTCGCCTTCAATTCAGCCTCTGCCATCGGGTGAATCCTTTTCTCAAGGTTTGTTTAATTCAACCAGAAGGTTACCGCAAAATCGGGCCCTTGATCGCCGGAAAGAGGTTGAACCCTACTCTGATTCAACGAGATTAAGGTTGTTCCAATTTTGTCGCGATACAGCAAATGCTCCCATCCTGCAGTAGTCCTATTACTGAATTTCCGCGCAATTATCGCCGGACTTTATTCCACGAAACATAAAGCACCCCGCCACGAGCCAAGCGTGGCGAGGCTTCCAGGCCATGCCTTGCCATGAGCCGCATTGGTTATGTCGGGTGGCGCATTTAGTTTATTCTTAGCTGTAGTCATGCAAGGATTGTCGAAAAAATGTGTACTTATTTTTCTGTGGAAGTCAGCAAGCTTTGTCATTTTTTTGCCGCGTTAGCTGTAGTCGCGTCGGTGTGCTTCCCGGCCGAAGTCTCGGCCAATGAGGAGGCAACGAATAAAATAGCGGAAGTCGTCTCATTGGTCGGTGGCGCGGGCGTGGCGGGCGAACCGCGACGTCATGAACTTGCGGCCGAAACCGTGCTGTTTGTCGATAAGTTGGTCATGCTGGATCGCGGCGCCGTGCTGGTAGTTCGCTACACCACCACGCAAGCGGTGTACGAGCTGCGCGGCGCTGGATTGGTAGTCATGCAGCGCGATGGGCCGCTTGTCGTTGAGGGCGAAAAGGCGATTCGGCTCGAATAGCGCTGGGAAAATACTTAACGACGACTCGCCGTTACATCCGGCTTGAGAAATAATTCGTGGTTAGGCGCAAAGTGCGCGTGTAGCGGAAGCAGCGCACCGCCCATGGCGCGAGCATCGGCGCCTATGCTGCCGGCGAGCAATATCGGCCGCGACAAGCCTTCCCAACTATAGGTATCGAGTACGGAAGAAGTCTTGGCGATGATTTCGCCGATCAGTTCGCGATGCATCGAGCCGTCGATCACGACGGCGTCGAGGTCTAGCAGCGCCGTCGCGGAGGTGATGGTGAGCGCCAAGGCTGGGCAAGCTTCCCTTAGCCAGCCGTCCGTCTCGCGCCTCAATTCGCTGGACAGCGCGCGTTCGTCATGGGCTGCGGCAGCGGCGATGCCGCGACGTTTCACGGCTTGCTCTAGCACCAAGCCCGAGGCCTTGTGGAGCAGTTGGCTAGGGCCACACTTGCTTCCGTCTAAGATTGGCAATGAGCCAACTGCCCCAGCGTTGCCGTGCGGACCGGCGTGAAGATGGCCATTGATGACTAAGCCGCCACCGATAAAAGTTCCGATGAAAAGGTACAGAAAATTCTTTACGTTGCGACCTTGTCCCATCACCAATTCGGCTACACAGGCGGCCGTGGTGTCCTTGGCAAATTCGACCGGCAGATCCGTCAACGATTGAATGCGTTGCTGAATATCGACATCGCCCCACGCGTCCATGGCGCCCGTCGGAGCGCCCAGAAAATCTCGCCAGCCGCCTAGCCACAGCGGCGCGGCGACGCCGACACCGACTAGCCGATGGGCATGGGCCCCAAGCTTAGTATCGACCCTGGCAAGCTTGCGCTCAATGGCGGGAAAGATGACATCGGGATCGGGATAGTTGTAAGCCAAAGTTTCACGGTAGCGAATATCGCCCACGAAATCCATCGCCAACACATCCAGGCTGCGGCGGCCAACCTTGATGCCCAGGGTGAACGCGCCGTCGGGATTCAAGGCGATGGGCACGGACGGTTGGCCGATGCGACCGCGCACTCGTTCCAACTTGATCACCAGTTCGTCGGCAAGCAAACCATTGATGATCACCGAAGCGGTTTGCGTACTTAAGCGAGTGAGGCGAGCGACGTCGGCCTTAGGCAAAGCGCCGTGCAAACGGATGGTTTGCAGGACGATGCGCTCGTTGAACTGACGCATGCCAACATGGTTGGAACCGACGGGACGAAGCGGCGTGGTGCTTGCACCGGTGGCGAGATTTGTCATTGCGCAACGCGCAACGGATCGATATTTTTAAGCACGGTTAAGCAAGTGCGTCTGCGGGCAATTCTTCCGGTTTTTTTGCGCCCGTCATCACGGCGACGGTGTCGGACATGCTGATTTTTCTCGGGTTGACGACGGTCGCGCGTCGACCGAGACGGGCGATGTGAATACGATCGGCGATTTCAAATACGTGCGGCATGTTGTGGCTGATGAGTATGACGGGCAGACCTTTGTCGCGCACGCGGCGGATCAGTTCCAGCACCATGTTGCCTTCCTTCACGCCCAGCGCTGCGGTCG